>CAYLMS010000161.1:0-4624 GCA_964384455.1 uncultured Microbacterium sp.
ACCCCGCGCGCTGCGCCGATCCACGACTCCGCCAGTGCGATGCACGTGCCGTCCAGGCGCAGCGCCACCTCAGGGAGGCCGGTGGCCGCGCGCACGGCGTCGACCAGGGCGAAGCCGGCGAGACCGGGCAGGTTGCGCGGCGACACCGCTCCCGCCTCGAGGTCGACGGGGCCGGCCGAGCCGACCCCGGCCGCCTGCACCGTCGCCCACTCCGGTGCGGCCAACGACGGCGCCACCACGTCGCGCAGCGCGACGGCCAGGTGCGCGGCATCCGTGTCGGGCCCGGTCGCCGCCCGCCGGCGCGTGCCCTCGACGCTCGAGCCGTCTGGCCGCACGAGCGCGGCCTCGACCTTGGTGCCGCCGAGGTCCACAGCCAGTGCCACAGTCATCGCACGAGCCTATCGATCCGCATCGCATCGCTCAGCGCGCGACGGCTGCCCAGACGCGACCGGAGCCCGAGACTGTGATCGTCGCGACGTCGCCTGACACGAACGCGGCACCGCCCTGACCGAGCACCATGCGATCCGTGCCCGCCGCGATGGTCACGGGTCCGCGCTCGGCCAGCACGATCGCCGGGCCGTCGAGCACGACCTCCGCGGCCCGCACGCCCGGCTCGGCGAGCACCAGCAGGAACGGTGCCGGCGGCTCGTAGGCGGTGACGCCTGGACCCTGCACGCGAGGCGCGAGCAGCTGCGCCGGTTGCTGAGCGAACGAGAGCAGCCGCATCAACTCGGTCGTGTCGACGTGCTTGGGCGTCATACCGCCGCGCACGACGTTGTCGCTCGTGGTCATCAGCTCGACGCCGACCCCGTGCAGATACGCGTGCAGCAGCCCGGCGGGCGCGAACAGGCCTTCGCCGCGACGCAGGCGCACCCGGTTCATCAGCGCCGCGATCACCACCCCCGGGTCGCCCGGGTAGTGCGCGTCGAGCTCCACGATGGTCGCGAACGTCGCGGCCATCGCCGACCGTGCCGCCTGCGGGCTCGCCGCGACCGCGATCACCGCGTCGACGGCGGCCTGCGACGCGCCCGACAGCAGCCACTGCACCGCCGTGGCGAGCGAGTCGTCCAGCCGCGCGAGCAGCTCGCCGGCCGGCCCGGCCCCGGCGCCCGCGTCGCGCAGCGCCGCCACCAGTTCGGCGACCTCGCCGGCGGGGCGGAAGCCGCACAGCGCGTCGAACCGCTCGCTCACCGCGACGAGGATCTCCGGCTTCGGATAGGGGTCCTTGTAGTTGCGTCGCGGGTCGTGCAGCGGGATGCCGCGCGCCTGCTCGTCGGCGAATCCGGCGCGCGCCTGCTCGGCGGTGGGGTGCACCTGGAGCGAGAGCGGCCGCTCGGCCGCGAGCACCTTCAGCAGGATCGGCAGCTCGGCGTGCGCCGTGTGCCGTGCGCCCAGCAGCGCCGGGCGCGCGCGGATCCATTCCGCCAGGGTGGCGTGCTCCTGCGGGTCGGGCGGAACCACCGCTCCCGACCGCGCGGGCGAACCGGCATGGGTGCCGAGCCACAGTTCCGCCTCGGGCCCGCCCGACGGCGGGGTTCCGAGGAACTCGGCGATGGCGGTGCGCGATCCCCAGGCGTAGTCGCGCGGGGTGTTCGACAGCTCGATGAACATCGGGGCCAGCCTACGTGAGCAGTTGTCGGGTGCGCATACGCTGATACCACGGACCGAATCGCTCCGATCCGGCCCGTGGCATCAGCGCAGTCAGACGAGCGCTACTCGAGAACGATGCCCTTCAGGTTCACCGGCGACTTCAGGTAGCCGAGCTTCTGTATCTGCTGGTAGGCACGCTCAACGTCGGCAGCACGCACCCGCGGAGGGGAGTATCCGACGATCATGTCGGCCGGGCTGATGTCGAGCTTCTGCTGGGCGATGACCTCTTTGGCAAGTGTGTCGAGATTGGCGTTCGCCCAGGTATTAGCTGCCGCCACCGCAGCCTGGAACTTCTTCACGGCGCCCGGTCGTTCCTTGGCGATCGTGTCCGTCGTGATCCACACCCCCGCAGCACCATGCTGGAAGAACTCAGCCTTGGGCCGCGTGATGGCCTTAAGCCCCTGCGCTTCAGCCTGGTTGGTGAAGGGTGTCGCGAGACCCGCTGCCTGGATGCGGCCCTGCTTGAGCGCAGCGATCTGAGACTGCTGGTCGAGCGCGAGCCACTGGATCTTCGACGGGTCGCCACCTGCGCTCTTGACCGCACCGGCGATCACGATCTCCATCATGCCGTTACGGGAGGGCACAGCGACCGTCTTGCCCTCAAGTGCCTTGGGCGAGTCGATGTGATCGGCGGGATTCACCACGATCGCGGTGTCATCGTACTTGGCCGCATTCTTCCCGTCATCCGGGAAACCGTCCGCCGCTGCAACAATCTTGATACCGATTCCCTGCGACAGCGCCGTCAACGCGGTCGAGATGGGCGAGTAGGCAAAATCCGCATTGCCGCCCTGCAACGCGGCGAGCGCTGCCGGGGGGTTGGCGACCGTGATGAGCTTGGCGTCGAGCCCGTCCTTGGTGAAATCGCCTCGGTCGATCGACCGCTGAATCACATTGTTGGTCGTAATGCCGGCCATCGACACGATCGTGATGCTGTCGGTGGACACGCTTGCGGAATTCGTCGGCATGACGGTACCGGTGCCGGACGAGCAGGCCGTGAGGACTGCCGTGGCTCCGATGCTGATCGCCACGAGCGAACTCAGTGCTGCGGATCGCTTCATTGTCTTCCCTCTGTCGCTGTGATGTGGAGTGAACGCTAGACATGCAGCTGACGGACCACGCTGCGCGTCGTCGCCAATCTTACGTCAATAGTTCTGATATGGATACTACTTTGTGTGCGAATAGTTCAATGGTTGACTTACGCACACGGGAATCGTCCGCGGTGGCACACGTGAGGCGGTCGCGTGCCACCGCGGACCTCGCTGGGAGCGGGTGGCACTCAGTCTTTGCGATACTGGGTGCGCGCATACTCCCCGAGCGGCGACGGTGCCACCGTCGCGCGAATCTCGACCTGCCTGTGCGGCTCCACGCGGATCTTGCTCGAGTTGGGGTCTTCGCCCCACAGGATGGTCACCTCGGTGCCGATCTCGATACCGCTGTCGATGATGGCGGTACTCAGAACGGCCTTATCCTCGGCAGACGCCGACAGCCATCCCGAAACGCCGACAGGCTCACCGTTCAGCCGCACGGTGTCGAGTTGGACCGTGTTGTACTTACCGACCGGCATGTCGATGAACTTCGCGGGCAGTTCGTCGGTGAAGAACGACCGGTAGACACCCACGACGTCGTCGGTGTCCCACAGCAGAGTGACCTTCTGGGTGCGTTCCGACTCCCCCTCCTGGATCATCCGCTCGATCGCCTCGCGCCCGATGAAGTCGTGGTCGAAGTTGATGATCTTGCCGTAGCCGACGGCGAAAGGAGTCATGTAGTACTCCTCGATGCGCTCGGGTGCGAAGCTGCCGCCCAGCGGAGCCGTCGCTTCCCACGAACGATCCGTGAGCCAGTCGCGGTAGTCGGCGAGGTCCGGGTCGGTGTAGATCGCAGGCACCAGCGCGGGGAAGTAGCCCGAGCCGCTCCCGGAGAAATACGTCGCCGCGCCGGCGCGGCTCAACCCGTGCCGCTTGCCCACCTCGAGGATCGCGTCGAGCACAACCGACTTGTCGGACCACTCGCCGAAGAACTCGAACCCCGGCAGGCCCGCCATGCCGTGGCGCAGCAGGGTGATGTCCTTGCCGGCGATCGTTGCATTGCCCATGTGGAAGAACCGCAGCTCGGGAGGCTCCTCGCCGAGCAGTTCACGCATGATGTCGAGCGCCGTCGGACCCTGCAGTTGGTAGCGGAAGTAGCGAGGGTCCCCGGGCCGCGTGAGCGAGGTGCCTTCCCGGGTGAACTTGATGCTGTTCGCCGTGACAGTGTGCTGGTACTCCACCCAGTCCATGATGGGATGCGGGCCGACAAGCAGCACGCGATTCTCGCTGACGTGGAACAGGATCCCCTGGCCGATCAGGTAGCCATTCGGTGCGCACGCCACGAACTGCTTGGCACGATTGACCGGGAAGGCCTTGAAGCTGTTGACGCCGATGCGCTCGAGGAAGGGCACCAGATCGGGCCCCTCCATCGTGACCGTCACCATGTGATGCGACTGGTCGAAGAGGCTGCACGTATCACGGAGCGCCACCTGCTCGCTGATCCAGTTCGTGTACTCGGTGGGAACTGTGGGGACCATCTGCGGAACAGCCTGAGACTCCCGAAGAAGTCTGACCGCGCTACCCGCCTCGGTGATCGCCTGTGACAGTGATCTGACCATCACGTTTCCTTTCGTTGGTTGGTGTGAACAGGTTCATTCATTCGAAGACGATGGTGTGATTGCCGTCTCGCATGACGCGATCCTCGGCGTGCCAACGGACCGCACGAGACAGCACTGAGCGCTCGACGATCGCACCGCGGGCGCGGAGACTGTCGAGCGACATCGCGTGTGTCACGCGCGCAATGTCCTGCTCGATGATCGGCCCCTCGTCGAGTTCGTCGGTGACGTAGTGCGCCGTCGCGCCGATGAGCTTCACTCCCCTCGCCTTCGCTTGGCGATAGGGATCAGCGCCGATGAATGCGGGCAGGAACGAGTGGTGGATGTTGATGA
>CAYLMS010000162.1:0-4621 GCA_964384455.1 uncultured Microbacterium sp.
GCCGCGGCGCGGTAGCGGAACGAGTAGCTGCCGGAGGCCGGATGCCCGTCAGAGGAGACGATCCGCCACAGCACCCGGTACGACCCGTCGGGGCCCAGCGCCACCGGAGCGGTGACGTTCGGCCCGGACAGGCTGGGGCAGGCGGTCTCGTAGTATCGGCCGTCGGGACCCTTCACCTGCACGAGATCGGCACCGGCGCCGCCGACCGGATCGCCCGTGAAGGCGAGTGTGACGTGCGTGAGTGCAGTGACGGTCGCATCCGCGGCGGGGTCGGTCTGCACGATCGCGTCGTGCGCGAGGGCCGGGGCCGCCGCCAGCGGCAGCGCCACCACCGCGCAGACGGCCCCGGCGGCGAGCAGTGCGGCGAGGCGCGCCCTGCTCATGGCGCCACGTTGCGGCGTCGGCCGAGCGCCAGTGCCGCGAGCAGCGTCGCACCGGCGCCGAGCGCGAGGGCGGCGATGCTCAGCCCGAGCGCCGTCGTGTCGCCGGTGCCGGCATCCGTGCCGTGTCCGCCGGGCGCCGCGGTCGCGACGGGGGCCCCGGCATGGTGATCGGCGGGCGGCGCATCGGTGATCCACAGCACCGGGGCGGGCTCGAGCGTGTCGTCCTTCGCGACCTGCTCGGGTGTGGCCGCCCACGCGACCACGGTGCCGTCGCTGTAGGTCTGGGTGGCCGGAAGCACCACGTGTCCGACATCCGGCACCGGCCCCAGCGACACGGTGAACGACTGGAACTGGCCGGGCGCGATGCCCGAGCCGTCGGCGGTGAAGGTGATGGCGCTCGGCGCCTCGGTGATCGTGTTGTCGCCGACCTTCACCGGCTTCGGCAGCGCGGCCTTCGTCACCGTGCCGGTCCAGCCAGGAGACGGCTGCACGGCGGCGGAGGTGAACGGGGTGGCGGTGGGCAGTCGGATCTCGATTCGGGTGGTGCTGGCGGTGGCCGATTCGGTCGGCACCCTGATGGTGACGTAGGCCCAGCCGCCGGGAGCGGCCTGGTTCGGCGAGATGGACACGTGCGCGGAGGCGGCCAGCGGCACGGCGGCCGCGAGCGCTGCGCCCGCCGCGACGCCGATGAGGGCGCGCGTGAGCAGGGAGGAGACAGGCATGGTTGTGCTTTCGTTCGGCGCGCCGGAACGACGCCGGCGCGTGCGGGAAGGAGAAGGGGTGCGGATGTCACGCCGCGAGCGGCGGACCCCTTCTGCGCATCGCGCACAGCACCGCGGCAGGTGAGCCGATGCGCACCAGTGCGGGCACAGGCACAGCTCGCCGGCACACCGGCGCTGCGGAGCGCTGCTGCAGCAGGCGCGGCAGCAGCACCGAACGCACCAGCCGAACCATGGCCGCCAGTGCGCGCTCGCCGTGGCCGATCGCCAGCACCGCCACGACCGCCGCGCCCGCATGCGCGAGCCACATGGCGAGGTCGGCGTGCATCGCGGGCGGCATGGCCGTGCCGGCGGGCAGCGGGGCCATCGCCATGGCGCCGCCCACAAGGTGCGGTGCCATGCCGGGGGCGGCGTCGGGGCTCACGGCGTGGTCGGTGATGCCGATCAGCAGCAGGCCGTGGAACACGAACTGGCTCACGCCGACAGCGAGGCCGAGGCGCGTCCACGACATCCGTCTGCCGGCGAGCGCCACGCACAACGGCACGGCGACGGTCATCGCCAGCAGTACCCCGAGCATCGGTGCAGGCCGGGCGTCGGCGGCGGAATGCGAGAGCGCGGCGGCGAGCGTCGCCACAGCGGCGGCGGCGATCCCCCGCACCCCGCGCGCGGCCCGCGACCCGAACACCCTTCGAACCTATCAGCCGGCGCATCGTGCGCCCGCGGCGCGATGAGGGATGATGGACGCATGACCGAGCCCGAACTCGCCCCGCGCTCCGCGGTGGGCGGCATCGTGGTCGTGTGGGTGTGCGCCCTGCTCGTGGCGGTGGCGGTCGGGCTGTTCGCGCCGCCGGCGATGCGGGCCGCATGGCTCGCCGTGGGATTCGGCGGATGCCTGCTCTTCGCGTTCGTGGCGCAGTTGTGGTTCGGACGGGTACAGGGCTTCATCGACCGGGTCGCGCTGGGCGCGCTCGGCGCGCTGCTGGTGATGGGACTGGTATCGGCCGTGTTCGGGCTGGTCGCGATGGTGCCGGCCTGACGCGCGTCGCGCGCACGGGTCGGCGCTAAGCTTCTGGCATGGACACCGTCGCGCTCGAGCTCTTCTTCGTCGGGCTGCTCGGCCTGGCGACTCTCGCCATCGTCTTCGTCTCCGTCGCGGTGATCGTCAACCTCTACCGCGGCCAGCGCTGACGGCCTCGCCGTGCAGGCGTTCCCGGTCGATCTGCCGGCCGATCTCGTTCCGCTGTCGTGGCTGATCGGCGTGTGGCAGGGCACCGGCGTGATCGACTACCGGGTCGGCGAGACGCACTACAGCGGTGAGTTCGCCCACCGGGTGAGCTTCAGCCACGACGGCGGCGACTACCTGAACTACACCGGCACCGCCTGGCTCGCCGGCGACGGTGCGGCGACGCCGCTGGTCGCCGAGACCGGATACTGGCGGCTCATGCGACCGGCCGAGGCATCCGACGCGGGGCCGGCGCTGCTGCCGCCCGCTCAGACCGCGCCGCCCCGCACTGTGCACGATGTGGAGCGCCGGCGCAACGCCGACGACGGGTTCGACCTCGAGGTGTCGGTGGTGCATTCCGACGGCATCTGCGAGGTGTATCTCGGACAGGTGCGCGGTCCGCGCATCGATCTGGCCACCGACATCGTGGTGCGCACCGCGGGCACGAAGGAGTACACCGCGGCGACCCGCATGTACGGCCTGGTCGACGCCCACCTGCTGTGGGCGTGGGACATCGCGGCGCTCGGCGCCGAGCTCGGCTCGCACGCGTCGGCGCGGCTGGAGCGGGTCGAGTGACCGGCTCGCCGTTCGCAGCGCTGCCCGGTGCGGTGGTAGACGCGGGCTCGGTGCAGCACTACGGCTCGCCGCTCGCCGAGCAGCGGGCGCTGGCATCCGGAGCCGCAGTGTGCCTGCTCGGCGACCGGCGCGTGCTGGCGGTGTCGGGTGCCGATCGGCTGAGCTGGCTCGACTCGCTGTCGTCGCAGGCGCTGGCCGCGCTGGCGCCGGGCACGAGCACCGAGCTGCTCATCCTCGACCCGCACGGCCGCGTGGAGCATGTCGCCGCGGTGTTCGACGACGGTGAGACCACCTGGCTGATCGTCGATGCGGGCGACGCCGATCCACTGCTGGCGTGGTTGGGGAGGATGCGGTTCCGGCTCGCCGTCGAGCCGCGCGACGCCCCGGAGTTCGCGGTCGTGGGCGCCTCGGCGCTCGGGGAGACCGGCCCGGTACCGGCGGCGGCGGTCGCCGCCCCGCACGGCGTGCCGCTGGTGTGGCGCGACCCGTGGCCAGGGGTCTCCTCCGGCGGGCACGCCTACGCCCGGCCCGAAACGCACCCCGGCAGCGAGCGCACCTGGATCGAGGCGATCGTGCCGGTCGCGGCGCTGGGCGGGCTGGCGGATGCCGCGGCATCCGGGCAGTTCCGTCCCGCCGGGCTGCTCGCCGCCGACGCGCTGCGCATCGCCGCCTGGCGGCCGCGCTGGGCCGCGGAGGTCGACGAGCGCACCATCCCGCACGAGGTCGACTGGCTGCGCACCGCGGTGCACCTGGCCAAGGGCTGCTATCGCGGGCAGGAGACCGTCGCGAAGGTGCACAACCTGGGCCACCCGCCGCGGCGGCTGGTGCTGCTGCACCTCGACGGCTCCGACAGCGTGCTGCCCGAGCGGGGGGCGCCGGTGCTCGACGGCGATGCGATGGTCGGGGCGATCACCTCGGCCACCCTGCACCATCTCGACGGCCCGATCGCGCTCGCGCTGGTCAAGCGCAGCGTGCCCGTCGAGCAGGAACTGGTCGTGCGCGCCGGCGAGACCGACATCGTCGCCGCGCAGCAGCCGATCGTGCCCTCCGACGCCGGGGCCACCGCATCCGTGCCGCGACTGACCCGCCTGTCGCGCCGACCCGCGGCGACCTGAGCGGGTGCTGGTCGCTCGGTAAGCTGGGCGGATGACCGCCGCGCACACGCTCATCCTGCTCCGTCACGGCCAGAGCGACTGGAACAGGTCCAATCAGTTCACCGGCTGGGTAGACGTGCGGCTCACCGAGCAGGGGGAGGCCGAGGCGCGCCGCGGCGGCCAGCTACTGGCGGACTCGGGGCTGCACCCCGACATCGTGCACACCTCCGTGCTGTCGCGCGCCATCCAGACCGCGCACATCGCGCTCGACGCGGCCGACCGGCTGTGGATCCCGGTGCAGCGCTCCTGGCGACTCAACGAACGCCACTACGGCGCGCTGCAGGGCAAGGACAAGGCGCAGACGCTCGCCGAGTTCGGCCCCGAGCAGTTCCTGCTGTGGCGTCGCTCGTTCGACGTGCCGCCGCCCCCGCTGGCCGACGACGCGCAGTACAGCCAGGTGGGCGACGAGCGGTACGCCCACATCGACGGCCCGGTGCCGCGCACCGAGTCGCTCGCCCTGGTCATCGACCGGCTGCTGCCCTACTGGCACGGTGCGATCGTGCCGGACCTGCGTGCCGGCCGCACGGTGCTGGTCGTCGCGCACGGCAACTCGCTGCGCGGACTGGT
>CAYLMS010000163.1:0-4608 GCA_964384455.1 uncultured Microbacterium sp.
CGCGTGGTGGCGCTGCTGGGCCGCGAGCAGCCCCTCCTGCACGAGCTACTCCACCGCGTCGGCAGCGTCGGCGACCAGGTTCGGCAGCGCCGCCCGCTCGGCCGCCGACCAGTTCTGCAGCACCCAGTCGGCGGCATCCTGACGTCCCGGCGGCCGGCCGATGCCCACCCGCACCCGCGCGAAGTCGGCCGTGCCCAGGGCCTTGGCCACATCGCGCACGCCGTTGTGACCGCCGTGCCCGCCGCCGGTCTTCAGCTTGACCGTGTCGAACGGGATGTCGAGCTCGTCGTGCACGACGACGACCCGGTCGACATCCACCCCGTAGTAGGCGGCGAGGCTCGCCACCGGCCCGCCCGACAGGTTCATGAACGAGTTCGGCTTGGCCAGCACCAGGCGCGCAGCGCCGGGGCGCAGCCAGGTCTCCGCCACCCGCGCGTTGCCGCGGTGCGCCTTGAACGACGTATCACGGCGCGCGGCGAGCTCGTCGACCACGAGCGCACCGGCGTTGTGGCGGGTCGCCGCATACTGCGGGCCGGGATTGCCGAGCCCGACGATGAGCCACGTCTGCGCCATCGCCCCATCCCCCCGCGAGTGCGCGGTCGGACCTGCTACTCGGCCGCGGCCTCGGTCTCGTCGGCGGCGGCACCGGCCGGGGCTGAGATCGCCACGATCAGCACCTCGGCGTCGGTGACCAGCGTCGCGCCCTTGGGCAGGGTCAGGTCGGCGGCGGTGATGTGCGCGCCCTCCTCGCGGCCCTCGACGTCGACGACGAGGTGCTCGGGGATGTGCGTCGCCTCGACCTCGAGCGCCACGGTCAGCGCGTCGAGATTCGCGATGGTGCCCGCGACGGGCTCGCCGGTCACCACGACGGGCACGTCCACCTGGATGCGCTCGCCCTTCTTGACCACGATCAGGTCGATGTGCTCGATGATCTGGTGCACCGGGTCCTTCTGCACGTCCTTGACGAGGGTGAGCTGGTGCGTGCCGGCGACATCGAGCTCGAGCACCGCGTTGGCGCGCCGGATCAGCAGCGACACCTGGTGGCCGGGCAGGGCGACGTGCTGCGGCGCCGTGCCGTGCCCGTAGATCACGGCCGGGATCTTGCCCGCGGCGCGCAGCCGGCGCGCGTAGCCCTTGCCGAAGTTCTCGCGCAGTTCGGCGTGCACCTTGACGTCGGTCTCGGTCGACATGATGGATTCTCCTCGGATCGGCCCGGCGTGCGGGCCTGGGCATATGTGCGGGATTCGACTCGAACGCGACGCGTGAGAAAGCCCGTGAGCCTGCACACCGCGTCGATCACGGATGCCGTCCGCCTGACGGACACGGCATCCCTCGCCGAAGTACTGCGCCCAGTCTACCAGCGGCGCCGCTACGATGAAGACGCACAACGACCGGAGGATCCATGGACATCAACGACGTCGGCTCGTTCATCATGCTGGGGGTCATCGGGGTGATCGCCGTGTTCGGCGTGATCGGGGTCGTGCTGTCGTTCTGGTACCTCGGCCGGGCCGGCTACCACAAGGACTGAACCCGCCTGCCCGTAGGCTGGGAGCATCCCTTTCCAGCGCGACGAGGAGTGCGTGTGACCGGTCAGCTCCAGCAGCCAACGGCGAACATCGGTGTGGTCGGGCTGGCGGTGATGGGCGCCAACCTCGCCCGCAACCTCGCCGGCCGCGAGGGCAACACCGTCGCGATCTACAACCGCAGCGCGGGGCGGCCCGCAGACCTCGTCGCCGAGCATCCCGAGGCCGGCTTCGTCGCGGCGCAGTCGTACGAGCAGTTCGCCGCGTCGCTGCAACGCCCGCGCACCGCGGTGATCATGGTCAAGGCGGGCGCGGGCACGGATGCCGTGATCGACGAACTGGTGCGGGTGTTCGAGCCGGGCGACATCGTCGTCGACGGCGGCAACTCGCTGTTCGCCGACACGATCCGCCGCGAGCGCGCCGTGCGAGCCACGGGCATCGACTTCGTCGGCATGGGCGTCTCGGGCGGCGAGGAGGGCGCGCTGCTCGGACCCTCGCTGATGCCGGGCGGTTCGGATGCGTCGTGGGCGACGCTCGGGCCGATCCTGCGCTCCATCGCCGCCGTCGCCGAGGGCGAGCCGTGCGTCACGCACGTCGGGCACGACGGCGCGGGCCACTTCGTCAAGATGGTGCACAACGGCATCGAGTACGCCGACATGCAGCTGATCGCCGAGGCCTACGACCTCATCCGGCAGGGCACCGGACGTACCCCGGCCGAGATCGCCGACGTGTTCGCGCAGTGGAACGACGGCGAACTGGAGTCGTACCTGATCGAGATCACCGCGGAGGTGCTGCGGCAGACCGACGCGCGCAGCGGGATGCCGCTGGTCGATGTGATCGTCGACCAGGCCGGCGCCAAGGGCACCGGCGCCTGGACCGTGCAGACCGCGCTCGAGTTGGGCGTGCCGGTGTCGGGCATCGCGGAGGCCACGTTCGCCCGATCGCTGTCGAGCCGGCCCGACCAGCGCGCCGCGGCGGCGGAGCTGCCAGGGCCCCTTCGACAGGCTCACGGACCGCGAGATGCGGCTCAGGGACCGCGAGGTGCGGCTCAGGGACCGCGAGGTGCGGCTCAGGGACCGCGAGACGATGAGTTCATCGAGGATGTGCGGCTGGCGCTGTTCGCCTCGAAGATCGTCGCCTATTCGCAGGGGTTCGATGAGATCCGTGCGGGCGCCGCGCAGTACGGCTGGAGCATCGACCTCGGCGCGGTGTCGCGCATCTGGCGCGGCGGCTGCATCATCCGGGCGCAGTTCCTCAACCGCATCGCCGACGCCTACGCCGCCGAGCCGGCGCTGCCGCTGCTGCTCGCGGCGCCGTACTTCGCCGACATCCTCGCCCGCGCACAGGAGGCGTGGCGCCGCGTGGTGATCGCGGCGGCGACGGCCGGCATCCCCGCCCCTGCGTTCTCGTCGTCGCTGGCCTACTACGACGCCCTGCGGGCGCCGCGGCTGCCCGCCGCGCTCATCCAGGGTCAGCGCGACTTCTTCGGCGCGCACACCTACCGGCGCATCGACGCTGCGGGCACGTTCCACACGCTGTGGTCGGGCGATCGGTCCGAGGTCGAGGCCGCCGACACGCACTGACGACATCGCCGCCGTCGCGGAACTCTCAGCAACGGCATAAGCCGGGCCATAGTTTATTCATAGCGGCGGGTGGACAATGGGCACATGGCCCCGTCCACGATGCTGCCCGTCCTGCACCGCCCCGATGGCACCCCGCTGCGGGTGCTCGTCGTGGACGACGAGCAGATGCTCACCGACCTGCTGTCGCTGGCACTGCGGATGGAGGGCTGGGAGGTGCGCGCCGCCGCGTCGGGTTTCGAGGCGCTGCAGACCGCGCGCGACTTCGAGCCCGACGCGATGGTGCTCGACGTCATGATGCCCGATCTCGACGGCATGGCGGTGCTGCAGCGGCTGCGGCACTCCGGGAACGACGTGCCCGTGCTGTTCCTCACCGCGAAGGATTCCGTCGCCGACCGCATCGCGGGGCTCACCGCCGGCGGCGACGACTACGTCACCAAGCCGTTCAGCCTGGAAGAGGTGGTGGCGCGACTGCGCGGACTCATGCGCCGTGCCGGCACGGCGCTGGCCGCCGACAGCGAGCCGATCCTGCGCGTCGGCGACCTGTCGCTGAACGAGGATTCGCACGAGGTGGAGCGCGCGGGCGAGCAGATCGAGCTGACCGCCACCGAGTTCGAGCTGCTGCGCTTCCTCATGCGCAACCAGCGCCGCGTGGTGTCGAAGGCGCAGATCCTCGACCGGGTGTGGCACTACGACTTCGGCGGCCGCTCGAGCGTCGTGGAGCTGTACATCTCGTACCTGCGCAAGAAGCTCGATGCGGGCCGGGTGCCGCTGATCCACACCGTGCGCGGGGTGGGCTATCTGATCAAGGCGCCGCAGTGACCGCCGAGCACCCCGACTCCGCCGCCGCGGCCGACGAGCAGCTTCGTCGGCCGCGGCGGCCGTTGACCCTGCAGACGCGGCTGATGTCGACGGTGATCGCCGTCGTGGCGCTGCTGCTGACCGCGGTCGCCGTGACCACCAGCACGATCCTCGGCGGTGTGCTGCAGCAGAACCTCGACGCCCGGCTCGCCGCGGCGACCCGCGCCATCCAGGTGTTCGACCCGGGCTTCCCGATCCGCCCGCGCACCGCCTACGAGGCGCTGTCGCACGGGCATCAGCCGCCGGGATTCCTGCTGCTGGTGCGCGACTCCGCCGGCAACTGGACGGGCGCGGTGGTCGCCGAGAGCGGCATCGCCGCACTCACCGCGCGCCAGACCAAGCAGGTGACGGATGCCGCCGACGCCGGCAACTCGACGGTGACCGTCAGCCCGCTCGGGGCGTATCGCATCGCGCTGGCCACTCCCGGCTTCGACGCCAACATCCTCGGCGTGACCGGGCTGCCGCTGAGCGAAGTCGACGGCGTGATCGCGCGGATGCTCACCACGATCGCCGTCGTCACCCTCGCGGGACTGCTGTTGCTGGCCGCCGCGATCGCCGTGGTGATCCGGGTCGGGCTGCGTCCGCTGCGCGCGGTCGCCGACACGGCCACGCGAGTGGCATCCCTGCCGATGGACCAGGGGATG
>CAYLMS010000164.1:0-4605 GCA_964384455.1 uncultured Microbacterium sp.
GCGCACCGTGCGCCACGGCATGAGTGAGCGCGTGTACTCCTGGAACACGAGCGCCATCTCTTCTGGTGGGCCGCTGATCGCGCGTCCATCGATGTAGGCATCGCCGCTCGTGACGGATTGGAGCCCGGTCAGACACTTCAGCAGGGTGGTCTTGCCCACGCCCGAGGGACCGACGACGCACACGATCTCACCCGCGGCGACGTCGAAAGTCAGATCCGCGATGATGGTCACGGCTTTGTCGCCCACGCCGTAGGACTTGCTGAGCCCGCGCACCGAGAGGCGCGCCGTGTCCGCAGGCCCACCTGATGCCGCGCCTGTGATCTGATCGTCGTCCATGGCCATCACATTTCCTTTCCTATCTGCTGTGAGCGCACGTACCAACGGAGCACACGATCTCGAAGCACGTTGAACAGCAGGTTGACGACATAACCGAGAATGCCCAGCAGGATGATCCCGGCCCACATATCCGAGATCGCGAAGGTCTGCTGTGCAAGGAGCGTGAGTGCGCCGATGCCGTAGGTCGCACCGAGCATCTCGCTCGCGATCATCACGATGAAGGCGACTTGCAGGCTTACCTGCAGACCGGAAGCGATCCGCGGGCTCGCAGCCGGCAGGTAGACGCTGAACAGCCGCTCGCCCCAGGTGAGGCGATAGACGCGGGCGACGTCGCGCAGTTGCGGGTCGAGTGCCCGCATCCCGTCGATCGTGGAAATCAGCGTCGGGAACAGTGCGGCGATCGTGATAGTGATGATGCGCACCTCGTTTCCAAATCCCATGAGTGCGACGAAGATCGGAACAAGGGCCACTGGCGGAATCGATCGCCAGAAGTTGAGCACCGGTGCGAACAGGTCGTTCAGGACGCGCACCATCCCGAGTCCGACTCCCAGAATGATCCCGATGGTGCCGCCGATGACGAATCCGGCGAGCAGGTTGGCGAGGCTCGGCAGGATGTCGGTGACCAGGTGCGCGAAGATCCACAGCTCCTGAAAGCGCGTGGCAATCTTGGCAAGCGGTGGGAAGAAGGGGTTAGTGGAGTCTGCCGAGGCGATCCACCACACGGCGATGAGCACGATCGGCACGGCGATCTCGATCGCGACGAGCCCTCGGCGGCCGATGCGCGGGCGCCGCATCGTGCGGCGGCGGCGCGAGGACATTGAGCTCTGAAGTGCATCGGACATCAGTTGTGCTCCGTCCTGAACGACGGGTGCCAGTGCAGAACCCGCCGTTCAAGCAGCGAACTCGCGGCCTGGAAGATGACTCCGAGAACGCCGAGCGCGATGACGTAGGCGAACAGCAGGGGGAGTGAACCGCTCAACTGGGCTTGAAGGAGACTGTGCCCGAGGCCGGGTCCGCCACCGAGGAGGCCCGCCACGACCGCGATGATGAGCGATGCGGGAACCGACACTCTGACTGCAGTCCCGATGTAGGACATGGCACTCGGAAGAATGACTCGCCAGAGGATCTCGAAGCGGCCCATGCTGAAGGAGCGTGCGGTTGCCGTCGCAACGGGGTCGACATCGAACACGCCGGCAGCGGTCTGCATGAGAATCGGCAGCGCACAGCCATAGAACACGAGGAAGACGCCCATCGTCGTGGTCGGGCCCAGTACGAGCACCACGAGCGGCAGGATCACGATCGGCGGAATCGGCTTCAAGAACTCCAGGACGGCGCGCGTCGCGTGCATGACCACAGGGGAGGTGGCCACGACGACGCCGAGAACGACGCCGACCACGACCGCAAGAAGGAACCCGCCGAGCGCCACGAGAATCGTGAGCCAGACGTCGTTCCAGAACTCGGGCGTGGGAAGCAGCGCCGCCAGCGTCGTCAAGGTCTCACCCGCTGGCGGCAGCGCAGTGCCTTTCAGCGGTCCTGTCGCTCCCCATTGCCATACGGCACCCACGATGAGGAAGCCGATGGCTCCATACAGGATCCGAAGTGGTCTCACGAGATGCGTCCTTACGTCTCGGTGAACTGACGGCCTATGACGAGACTATGTCTCGCAACGGCCGGCGTACACCCGCCCGGCGATGGAGTTCACCGCGATCTGGGCGGGCAAAAAAACATGTTGCTGATCTGTTCTGTTACCGAACTATGATGCTACAGTAGCATCGCGGCCGACGATACAACAGATGTTCACCGGCCCGACCGACACACGAATTGCGCGAAGACCCAATGGCGGGATCCTGCCCTTTGCGGGGCGGCATCGCCGCAAGAAAGTGATGGTCCGTATGACGAGGTCAGCTGCGGCAGCCGACACCGACGCCACGATCGCGATGGTTGATGGATTCTCGCTCGAGATGACAGGCAAGGATCAACCCGCGTTGCTGAATGCAGCATCGCTGGTCCCCCGCGCGACGAAGGTCAATGTGACCTTCCTCGGCAATGAGAATCTCGAACTGCGTGTCGCGGCGTCGAAGCAGGTCCGCGAGCTGGGATTCACTCCGGTACCTCACCTTTCCGCACGCCGCCTGCCCTCGCAACGATCGCTCGAGGAGTTCCTGGAGCGGTTGCGTGACGTCGACGCCGCCGCGCACGTGTTCGCTGTCGGTGGTGATCCCGCGACACCCGAGGGTCCCTACTCCGACTCACTCGAACTCATCCGGACGGGCCTGTTCGCGAACTACGGAGTGCGCGAGGTGAGTATCGCCGGGTATCCCGAGGGACACCCGGACATCGATGACGCCACACTGTGGCGCTTTCTGGGGGACAAGGTCGATGCCTGCAAGGAGCAGGGGTTGGACACGGTCATCCTCACGCAGTTCGGCTTCGATACCGAAGTCATGCTGGACTGGATTCGACAGGTGAGAGGCCGTGGCATCACCGCTCCCATCAGGATCGGCACCCCGGGTCCCGCCGGCATCGGGCGTCTGCTTCGCTTCGCAAGCCGCTTCGGGGTGGCGGCGAACGCGACGGTCGTGAAGAAGTACGGATTCTCGTTGACGAACCTGCTGGGCAGTGCCGGCCCTGACCGCTTCATCGATGAACTCACCCAGGGTCTCGCCGCAGATCCTGCGCTCGGTACGGTGGGGCTGCACTTCTACACCTTCGGAGGGATGCGCGCCACCGCGCAGTGGATTCGCGACTACGTCGAGGCTCGGTCCTGATGCTGCACGCGGCACAGCACGAAGCTGTCTCGCTCAACGGTATCGACGCCGCGGCGGCCATCAAGGCGGAACTCGTTGAGCGGGTGAGCGTGCTCACCCGGGCGGGAATCACGCCAGGGCTCGGAACCCTGCTCGTGGGCGATGACCCTGGATCCATCTCGTACGTCAGTGGCAAGCACCGCGACTGCGCCGAGGTCGGGATCGAGTCGGTCCGCATGCAGCTTCCCGGCACGGCGACAGCGGCCGACCTGCGAGCAGCGATCCGCGATCTCAATGCCGAGCCCGCGGTCACGGGCTACATCGTGCAGCTGCCTCTGCCGAATGGTCTTGATGCGCAGGAGGCTCTCGAACTCATCGACCCTGTCAAGGATGCAGACGGCCTGCACCCCACGAACCTCGGTCGCCTCGTGCTCAGCGTCGGCGGCGAGCTCACTTCACCCCTGCCGTGCACCCCGGCGGGATGCCTCGAACTGCTCGAGCGTGGAGGCGTGCGCGTCACCGGCAAGCACGTCGTCGTGATCGGCCGCGGGATCACGGTCGGGAGGCCGATCGGGCTGCTCCTGACCCGCAGAGGGGTTGACGCCACCGTGACACTTGCGCACTCCCGCACGCCGGATCTGCCCGATCTGGCGCGTCAGGCCGATGTTGTGATCGCCGCGGCTGGTGTACCGCATCTTGTCGAACCGCACTGGATCAAGCCGGGCGCCGCAGTGCTCGACGTGGGCGTGACCAGGGTCGGCGAAACACCTTCGGGTCGAGCACGACTCGCGGGCGATGTGCACCCTGACGTCGTCGCAGTCGCCGGGCACCTCTCGCCGAATCCCGGGGGCGTGGGCCCCATGACCCGGGCGATGCTCATGTCGAACGTCGTCGCTGCGGCGGAGCGAGCCTACGCAAGGAGGGGATGATGGAGATCGCGATGGAATACAATCACGCACGCCTGCTCGTACAAGGCCCTGACCAGCCCGGCCTGGTCATGAAGATCGCGTCTCTGATCGGCCGTCACGGGGGCAATATCGTCTCGCTCGATCAGTACTCCGACAATCCGGAGGGAGGCAGCTTCTTCCAGCGGGTCGTCTTCCACAGAACCGGCTTCGGCGCGGGCAGGGCCGCGATCGAAGCCGACCTCGAGGCCACTCTTGCGCCGTTGGGAATGCACTGGCAGCTCACCGATCCCTCGATACCCAAGCGGATGATCGTGCTCGCCTCGCGGTCGGACTACTGCCTTCTCGACCTGCTGTGGCGCCAGCAGCGCGGCCTGTTGCCCGTGACGATCCCGATCGTGATCTCGAATCACGACAACGTGGCCGACTCGGTGCGTTCGTTCGGAGTTCCCTTCTTGCACGTCCCCGCCGAGGGCGCAGACAAGTCGGCGGCAGAGGAGCGGATTCTCGAGGCCGTCGTCGGCAACTCCGACTTCGTGGTGCTGGCACGCTACATGCAGATCCTGTCGCCGCGGTTCCTTGCGCAGATCGACGTGCCGATCATCAACATCCACCAC
>CAYLMS010000165.1:0-4591 GCA_964384455.1 uncultured Microbacterium sp.
CGCTGGTCTACCGGCTCGACGCCGACCTCGTGCCCACCGGGCCCGGCGAGTACCTCGACCCCGAGGCGGCGGCCGCAGGGGCCGCGGCGGTCGCGAATCAGGGCAAGGCGTAGAGCGCCCCGACGCGCGGTCGCGAGGTGCCCGCGCCGGCCGCCGTATCGCGGCCGGGAGCGGATCATCACCTCGATCCAAGCCGGGTCCGACTCCGCGCGGCACGGCCGAACAGCGCATCGGATCGTGCCGTCGAACCGGGTCGGCCACCACCAGGCGGTGCGCGGACCCGCAACCAGTGCGCGCGGCGAGGCAAGCGCCCCAGGGCGCAAGCGCGACACAATCGGACCAGCCGGCACCCGATCCGGCCGGTCGCGATCGAAGGAGATCCTGTGTCGAACCAAGCTCCGCACACCGAGTTGAAGCGCAATCAGCTGGGTGCGCCGGCGATCGTCTTTCTCGTACTCGCGGCCGTGGCGCCGCTCACCGCCATCATCGTCGTGCTGCCGCTCGCGATCGCCTTCGGCAACGGCGGCGGCATCCCCGTCGCCGTCATCGTGGTCGCCATCGCGCTGCTGCTGTTCGCGACCGGTTACGCGCAGATGTCGAAGGAACTCGTGAACGCGGGCGGATTCTATGCGATCGCGGTGAAGGGGCTCGGTCGCACCGCCGGGCTCGTGACCGGGCTGATCGCGACGCTCGGCTACAACGCCTTCGTCGCCGGCGGCATCGGCACGATCGGCTTCTTCACCGGCACGGTGGTGTTCCCGACCATCTTCGGCTTCGAAGTCAACTGGTTCCTGGTCGGCACGGTCGTCTTCGTGGGCTGTTTCTTCCTCGCCCGCTCCGGCATCCACGTCAGCGCCCGCATTCTGGCCGTCGCCCTGACGCTGGAGATCTTGATCCTGGTCGCCTTCGCCGTGTCGGTGTTCGCGCGCACGGGATTCGATGTGCGCGCATTCACGCTCGCGCTGAGCCCGCAGATCCTGGTGGGCGGTTCGATCTGGATCGCCTTCCTCCTCGTCGCAACACTGTTCCTAGGCTTCGAGGCGACGGCGCTGTTCAGCGAAGAGGCGAAGGACCCGAAGAAGACCGTGCCCCGCGCGACCTACGCGGCGATCATCCTGATCGGCGCCTTCCACGCGATCGTCGCCTGGGCCGTCGTCAGCGCGGTCGGCGTGCCGAACGCGCAGGAGGCCGCACTGAAGAGCCTCGATGCGGGCGACCTCGTGACCAAGCTGCTCGACAGCTACCTCGGCCCCGTTTTCGCGGTGATCGCCTTGGTGCTGCTGGTGGTGAGCGTGACTGCGGCGCAGCTCGCGTTCCACAATTCGGCCGCCCGGTACCTCTATGCTCTGGGGCGTGCGCGCATTCTGCCGCAGTGGCTGGCGGTCACGAACCGGCGCGGCGCACCGCAGCGCGCGCTGCTGGTGAACCTGGTCTTCGGAGTGCTGATCGCGGCGATCTTCGCGGTCTTCGTCGAGACCGATCCCAAGGGCAACCCGCTGCCGCCCGTGGTCACACTGGTGCCCGTCGGCATCGGGTTCGCAACACTGGCAGTGCTCATCGTGCAGTGCATTGCCGCGCTGTCGGTGGTCGTCTACTTCCGGCGCACGCGTGACAGCCGCTGGTGGGCCACGTTCATCGCGCCGACGCTCGGCTTCCTCGCCCTGCTCGGCTTCAGCCTCGGAGCGCTGTTCAACTTCCCGCTGGTGGCGGGCTCGCAGGCGCTCTATGTGCGAGTGCTCCCTTGGGTGATCGTCGTCACCATCGTGGGCGGCATCATCTATGCGCAGCTGCTCAAGGCGCGCAAGCCCGAGGTGTACGCCGGCCTCGAGAACGACCTCGAGCGTTTCGACGACACCGTCGCGTTCTAGCTTCGAGCTCGCGGACGCCGACCGGGTGGAGCGAGGCCGGACCTACACCGGCACGCGCTCCACCCACCGCGTCGCCGCGTCGAGCGCCGCCCGGTCGGGCTCCACACCGAGGCCCGGCCCGGCGGGCACGTCGAGGTGGCCCTCGCGCATCACGAACGGCGCGGTGATGTCGGTGCGGTAGAACCGCGAGCTCGCGGACACGTCGCCGGGCAGGGTGAAACCGGGCAGCGAGGCGAGGGCGACGTTGGCGGCGCGCCCTATCCCCGTCTCCAGCATCCCGCCGCACCACACCGGCACGCCGTGCGCCGCGGCCACGTCGTGGATGCGGCGCGCCTCGAGGTAGCCGCCCACGCGCCCCGCCTTGATGTTGATCACCTCGGCCGCGCCCAGCCGGATCGCCGCGGCCGCGGTGGCCGCCGACGTGATCGACTCGTCGAGGCAGATCGGCGTCCGCAGCCTGCTCGCCAGCTCGGCGTGACCGAGCAGGTCGTCCTCGTCGAGCGGCTGCTCGATCAGCAGCAGGTCGAACGCGTCGAGCCGCTCCAGGTGGCGTGCGTCGCCGAGAGTGTAGGCGGTGTTCGCATCCACCTGCAGCAGCACCTCGTCGCCGAAGCGCTCGCGCACCGCGCGCACCGGCTCGACATCCCAGCCCGGCTCGATCTTGAGCTTGATCCGCACGTAGCCGGCGGCCAGGTAGCCGCCCACCGCGTCGAGCAGCTCTGCCACCGAGTCCATGATCCCCACCGACACGCCGCACGGCACGCGCTCGCGCACGCCGCCGAGCTCACGGGCCAGCGGCCTGCCCTCTTCTCGCAGCTCGGCGTCGAGCACCGCGAGCTCGAGCGCGGCCTTCGCCATGCGGTGCCCCTTCACCCAGGCCAGAGCGGGGGCGACGCCCACCGCGTCGCGCACGCCTTCGAGAGCGGGGGCCAGGAACCGGCGGATGGCGGCGGCCGAGGCATCCACGTACTCGCTGGAGTAGGCGGGGTCGCTGCCTGACACGCACTCGCCCCAGCCGTCGGGTCCGTCGGTGACGGCCCGCACGATCAGCGCGTCGCGGTGCGTCTGGGTGCCGAAGGAGGTGCGAAACGGCGACACGAGCTCGAGCTCGACGCGCCGCAGTTCGATACCGCGCAGTCTCATGTCTCCATGATGCCCCGCTACGGCGCCGGGCGCGTGGTCTCCTGGTCGACGATCAGATGGATCGACTCGGTGTCGGCCGACCAGTCGCCGGTGGCGAGGTAGACGACCTTCTTCGCCACCGACACCGCGTGGTCGGCGAAGCGCTCGTGGTAGCGGCTGGCCAGCGTGGCATCGACGGTGGCGCCGGCCTCGCCCTTCCAGCTGTCGCTGAGCACCTTCTCGAACACGGCGATGTGCAGCTCGTCGATATCGTCGTCGTCGTTGCGGATCTGTTCGGCCAGCTCCAGCCGCTCGGTGCGCAGCAGCTCGGCGAGGGTGCGGGCGATCTCGACGTCGAGCTCGCCCATGCGGGTGAAGGTGGCCTTCAGTCCCTTGGGGATGGCGCGCTCGGGGAACCGCATGCGGGTCAGCTGCGCGATGTGCTCGGCGATGTCGCCCATGCGCTCGAGCGACGCGCTCACCCGCAGCGACATCACCACGATGCGCAGATCGCGCGCCACCGGTTGCTGCCTGGCGAGGATCTGGATGGCGAGCTCGTCGAGTGCGACGGCCTTCTCATCGATCACGGCGTCGTCGGCGATCACCTCTTCGGCGAGCGCCACGTCACTCGAGCCGAACGCCCTGGTGGCTTTGTCCATCGCGACCGTGACCAGTTCGGCGATCTCGACCAGACCGCTCTGCAGGTCTTCGAGGGACTGGTGGAACACTTCGCGCATGGTGGCATCCTTCCGCGGCCGGTCGCCGCCCGCACGCGCCGATCCTCACCGTCGAAGGTTAACGGATGGTGCCGGGCGGATGAACATCACCGCCGCAGGGCGCTGCAACGGCCGCTGGTGCCGATATCGCCCGAAGCGCCCGCCTACGCTGGTGGAATGGATCCGCTGCGACTTGCGCTGCTCGCGCTGGTGGTCGGAGCGATCGTCGGCGCGGCTGTGGCCGCCATGATCGTGCTGGCCGTTCGGCTGCGCGACCGTAACCGCGCCGAGCGCAGCACGAGCCTGCCCGACGGGGTCGGAGCGGTGCTGCTGGCACTGGATGACGCGGCTGTCGTGGTCGACACGTCGTTCACGGTCGTGGCGGCGTCGCTGCCGGCGGCGGGACTGGGGATGACGGCGGGCGGAGTGCTCGAGAACGAACCGCTGCGCGCCCTGGTGCGCGCGGCGCGCGCGGGGTCCGCCGCGACCGACAGCCTGCGGCTGCGACGCAGCGACGCGGTGCGCGAGGAGCGGCTCGTGGCCGTGCGTGCGAGCGTGCTGTCGCCGCGGCTGGCCCTGCTGGTAGCGCGCGACATCACCGAGCAGGAGCGCATCGAGCAGATGCGCCAGGACTTCGTGGCCAATACCAGCCACGAGCTGAAGACCCCGGTGGCCTCGGTGAGCCTGCTCGCGGAGGCCATCGAGTCGGCCGCCGACGACCCCGCGCAGGTGCGCGAGTTCGCGGTGCGCCTGCAGGCCGAGGCCACCAGGCTGGCGCGGCTGACGGCACGGATCATGAACCTCTCCCGGCTGCAGGCGGCTGAGCAGCTGCAGGTGAACGCCGAGGTCGCAGTCGACGAGCTGGTCGCGGCATCCGTCGACGCC
>CAYLMS010000166.1:0-4589 GCA_964384455.1 uncultured Microbacterium sp.
CGAGCGTCTGCGCCTCGTCGAGCAGGCGTGCGGCGTCGGCCGCTCCCGTCGTCGCGGCGGTCGCGTGCGCGGCCGCCGCCTGCCACTCGGGCTCGTCGAAGCGCGCCTGCAGCTGTGCCACGAGGGCCGCCGGATCGCCCATCGACGTCGACAGCTGCGCGAGGCGCTGCCTGCCGGCGGCGATCTGGCTGCCCGCCGAGACGTTGGTGCGTACCCAGGCGGTGTGCTCGTCGCGCGTGCGCGCGACGAGGACGAGCACCTCGTCGGCGCGGGCGACGATGCGCTGGGCCGCATCGGCCGCCGCGCGCGGCGGGGGATGCTGCTCGTCGAGCCGGCGGTAGTCGTCGAACAGGGCGTCGCGCGTGCGCTGCGCCGTCAGTCTGGTGCGCGCGAGCGCGGCGGTCGCGTCGCCCCCGTAGAGGGTGTCGGCGAGGGCGGCCTCGAGGTCGAGCTCGGCGACCGCGTCGTCGAGCTCGACCAGCCGGGCGCCGGCAGCGGTGCGGGCACGGTCGGCGGCGGCGCGCGCCCGCGGGCCGCGCGCGGCGCGGCGCAGCATCCAGACCAGGGCGGCGATCAGCGCCGCCGCGGCGCCGAAGACGACCAGAGCCGGCAGCACGGCGTCAGGCATCGCCCGCGCCGCGCAGCAGTCGCTGCAGCGCAGCGGCGTCGTCGACCACCGCGGCGGCGCCGTGCTCCTCGTGCGGAGCGCCGAAGCCCCAGCGCACGAAGATCACGGGCACGCCGTGCTCGCCCGCCCCGTCGATGTCGTGGTGGCGGTCGCCCACGAGCACAGGGCGCGACGCGTCGACCCCGGATGCCTCCAGCCGGCGCAGCGCCTCGGCGACGACATCCGCCTTCGAACTGCGGGCGATGTCGTCGGGTGAGGCGCCGACGACCGCGCGGAAGCATCCGTCCAGGCCGAAATGCTGCGCGATGTCGAGCACCTGCGTCTCGGGCTTCGACGAGGCGATGGCCTGCGGCACGCTGTCGGCGTGCAGTCGCGCGATCACGTCGGCCACGCCCGGATACAGTCGGATGCCGTCCACATAGCCCTCGCGCTTCGCGATACCGCGGTAGAACAGCACCGCCTCAGTAGCCTCGGCCTGCGACATGCCGGCGAAGTCACGGAACGAGTCGGTCATCGGCGGACCGATCCAGCGCGACAGCTCGGCGGGGGTGACGGCCGGGCGGTCGAAGTGCTCGAGCGTGAGCCGCAGCCGCCGCAGGATGGCATCGGAGCCGTCGGCGATGGTGCCGTCCATGTCCCACAGCACACAGGACCAGGCGGGGAGGGGAGGCATGTGCTCCAGCCTAAGCGGGGCGGCTCAGGTGGACGGGTGCCGGCCGAGGGTTGCAGCGCTCTGTCAGGAAGTCGAGCCCGCCGGATTCTTTGCAACGCCGGTGAGGAAGGCGATCGTTGCCACCGCGAGTGCACCGAGCGAGACGGCGACCGCAAGAGCAGAAGGCTGCTCGGTGACCGGCAGCGCCCAGGATGCGGGTCTGCCCAAAGAGTTGAAGCCGACGAGCATCGCGGCTAGCAGCGTGAGCCCTGGAGCCACCAGCCACCCCGTCTTGAGCCCCGGTCTGGCCACCGCCAGGGCCAGTGCCGATTGGAAGAGGAGCGGCACCAGGGCTGCGCGGGCTCCTGCGAGTCCGATCGTCGCGGCGACGGCGGCACCAGCGAGAGCGCAGCCAAGCAGCGCCAGATCTCCGCCCCACGCCCAGCGGCGGAACGTGCCACGGGCAAGCTCGCGCGAGCGGACGGCGGTGAGGGTCGCCCATCCCGCCGCGGCTACGGTGGCGGAAAGCACCGCCCATGGCACCGATGCGAACTGCCCGCCGGCGAGCGAGGGGAAGTAGAGCCTTATCGACGGATCGACGAAGGTTCCGAGCCATCCGGCCAGGAAGATCCACAGCCCCGCGCTCGCCAGCCGGGCGCGCAGCCACCAGGTCACGGGCGGCGCGCGGGCGCGCCTTCCAGCGCGCGCTTGTAGGCACTGTTCGCCCGCTCCCGCGGAGTGTCACCCCGCTCGGCGAGTGCATAGAATTCGTCCACCGTTCCCTCGAACGACACGGCCCCCTTGCGCAGCACGACCACCTCCCGCGCGAAGCTCCACAGATCGTCTACCTCGTGGGTGCTGTAGAGGATGGGGATCTGCGTCGACAGTTGCGCGATGGTGTCGATGACCGACTCCCTCTGCTCGGGATCGAGCCCGACCGTCGACTCGTCGAGCAGGAGCAGCTCGGGTCGGGAGCACAGCGCGCCAGCGATGGCCGCTCTGCGCAGTTCACCCCCGGAGAGCTCGAGGGAGGGGCGGTTGCTCAGCTCGGTGAGATTCACCAGCTCCAGCGCCGACTCCGCTTCACGCCAGGCCTCGCGATGGCTCATGCCCTTGAGCCAGGCCGTGTAGGCGACGAGGTCACGCACCGACAGGCCCCGCATGCCTGTCGGCGCTTGCGGGACCGCCGACACGGTGCGCCGGATGTCGCGGCGCCCTGCGGCGCTGCCGGTGTTGTGGCCGGCCACGTCGAGCTGGCCGCGACGCGGCGTTGCGGTGGCCGAGGCAAGACGGATGAGCGTCGACTTGCCCGCACCGTTCGGCCCGAGCAGGGCGACCGGGAATCGGGAGAACTCGTGCGAGAACCGCGTGAACACCGCGTGCCGTCGGTAGCCGAACGACAGGTCACTGACACGGAGACTGGTTGTCACCCCTCACTCCTTCCGCACGCGGTGGCGGCCTTGGCCTGCCACTGCACGAACACCGCGAACCCGTCGTCTGCTGTGGACATACCCAGCCCGCTGATCAGATCCTGGCCCGAGGCCCAGGTCTCGTTCTGATCACTCCGTTGGGCGAGGGCGTCGGGATCGGCGCCGAGTGCGATTGCCAGGGCATCTCTCGCGCGGTCGCCCTGGGCGGCGAACTCTCCATTCTCGGCAGACGGGCAGGACACGCGTTCCCGCACCCCCGACGCCACGGAGATCGGTAGTTCCGCGCCGATGAGGTGACGGGGGCCGGCTGAGAGAAACACCGCCGATCGCTCTTCCGCCTGCCGCGACGACGTGGTGATCATCGAGCCCGCGTCGACGCCGTGAGCCGTGAGGCGGGTCATATACGCGGCGAGGCTGGTCACCAGCGGCACTCCGTCGTATCGGGCGCCGCCGAATTCAGGCCATAGGCACACGTCGACGCCGTGTTGCCGCTTGCAGTGCAGGTCGCTTGCCGGGCGCGCCTCATAGCCGGGTGCCGAGAGGGTGTCGGTGAGAGGCGTGGTGAGGATCAGCGCGGCGACGGTGGCGACAGCGACCCAGGCAGCCGCCAGCCACTGTTTGCGCACACTGGCGAGCAGGAGCGCGACCAGCACCACAGCGCCGAGCATCATCGGCATCCAGATCAGGCGACCGGGGATCTGCTGATCGACGTTCTGCAAGACGAGCGGCAGCGTGTAGCCGAGCACGAAGCGCAGATGCGTCAGCTGGTCGGAGACGAGCGGCATCGAGATCATCACATATTGCAGCAGCGCCGCCGCGACCACGGCGACGGGCGCAGGCAGCAGCCGACCCGCCACGAACCCGATGAAGGCTGCGACCAGCACGATCGAGGCGAACACGCCCACGGGGCCGAACGAGCGCAGCGTGGGCGGGGCGCTGGGAGTGGCGCGCAGCAGCACGATGGCGAGCGACAGCAGGTAGCCGCCGGCGATGGCGATCAGCACGGGTGCGACATCCACCAGGGTTCTCGTCGCGAGTGTGCGATTGACGCTGGCGCGATTGCCGCTCATCCATCGGCTCGGGGCACGCACCGAGAGTGCGACGGCCGCGGCGGCAACCGGCATGCCCAGCAGCGCTCCCCAATTGGCGCTCGCGAACACCGCCTCCCACGTGGAGACCGAGGAGGGGCCGAAATTCTGGCTCAGCGTGACGACCATCGCGACCGGCACCACGAGCGACAGCCACATTCCGGGATTCGTCGACAGTGGCCGAACCAGCAGTGGGCGATGAGCCAACGCGCCTCCCGCCGCCAGTCACGAGCTCCGGGGCACCCTTGCCCCCGTGGGAGCCAGCCTAGGTGGTCTCGCCGCTCAGAACAGCCGCGGCGCCCCCGACTCGACGCCCTTCATGCCGTCGTAGTCGAGCGTGACGCAGCGGATGCCGCGGTCGGCGGCCAGCACGCGCGCCTGCGGCTTGATCTCCTGCGCCGCGAAGACGCCGGCCACCGGAGCGAGGTGCGGGTCGCGGCCGAGCAGCTCGAGGTAGCGGGTCAGCTGCTCGACGCCGTCGATGTCGCCGCGGCGCTTCACCTCGACCGCGATCGTGCCGCCGGCGGGGTCGCGCAGCAGCAGGTCGACCGGGCCGATCGCCGTCGGATACTCCCGCCGCACCAGCTGCAGCTCGTCGCCGATCAGCTCGACCTGCTCGGCCAGCAGGCGCTGCAGATCGGCCTCCACGCCGTCTTTGCGAAGGCCGGGATCGATGCCCAGCTCGTGCGATGAGTCGTGCACGATCTCCCAGATGCGCACCACGAGGCTGTCGCCGGTCTTGGCGTGGGTCACTCGCCACTGTTCGACCACGCCGCCGGCTGCGGCATCCG
>CAYLMS010000167.1:0-4576 GCA_964384455.1 uncultured Microbacterium sp.
GAGAATCGACCGTCCGTCAAGAGTAGTACATCCCGGCCGAGGCCTGCGCCCTTGATGGCGGCGGTGATGGCGAGCATCTCCCGCATGCCGGGGCCGCCCTTGGGGCCCTCGTAGCGGATCACCACGACGTCGCCCGCCTCGATCTCACCCGCCTCCAGCGCGTCCATCGCCGCCCGCTCGCGCTCGAACACGCGCGCGGGGCCCTCGAACACCGCGGCGTCGAAGCCGGCCGTCTTCACGACCGCGCCCTCGGGGGCGAGCGTGCCGTGCAGGATGGTGAGGCCGCCGGTGGCGTGGATCGGGTCGTCGAGCCGGCGAATCACAGTGCCGTCGATGGGGCCTGGCCGGAGCTCCTCGAGGTTCTCCGCGAGCGTCTTGCCGGTGACGGTGAGCGCGTCGCCGTGCAGCAGGCCGGCATCCAGCATCCCCTTCATGATCACCGGGATGCCGCCGTGCCGATCGACGTCGTTCATCACATAGGCGCCGAACGGCTTCATGTCGCCGATGTGCGGCACGCGGTCGCCGATCCTGTTGAAATCGGCCAGACTCAGCTCGACCTCGGCCTCGTGCGCGATCGCAAGCAGGTGCAGCACCACGTTGGTGGATCCGCCGAGCGCCATCGCCAGCGCGATCGCGTTCTCGAACGCCTCGCGGGACAGGATGTCGCGGGTGGTGATGCCCTGCCGCAGCAGTTCCACCACCGCCGCGCCGGAGCGGTGTGCGAACGCGTCACGGCGACGGTCGGCCGCGGGCGGCGCCGCCGAGCCGGGCAGGCTCAGCCCGAGCGCCTCGGCCACAGAGGCCATCGTGTTGGCCGTGTACATGCCGCCGCAGGAGCCCTCGCCCGGTGCGAAGGCGCACTCGATCCGCTTGAGGTCGGCCGCGCTCATGCGCCCCGCCAGGCACGCGCCGACGCCCTCGAAGGAGTCGATGATCGTGATCTCCTTCTCGGTGCCGTCGGACAACTGCACCCAGCCCGGGGCGATCGAGCCGGCATAGAGGAAGACGCTGGACAGGTCGAGCCGCGCCGAGGCCATCAGCATCCCGGGAATCGACTTGTCGCACCCTGCCAGCAGCACGGTGCCGTCGAGCCGCTCGGCCATCACCACCGTCTCCACCGAGTCGGCGATCACCTCACGCGACACGAGCGAGAAGTGCATGCCCTCGTGCCCCATCGCGATGCCGTCAGAGACGGAGATCGTGCCGAACTGCAGCGGATAGCCCCCGCCGGCGTGCACGCCCTCCTTGGCGCCCTGCGCGAGCCGGTCGAGGCTCAGATTGCACGGCGTGATCTCGTTCCAGCTCGACGCGATGCCGACCTGGGGCTTGTCCCAGTCCGCATCGCCCATGCCCACGGCGCGCAGCATCCCGCGCGAGGTCGTGGCTTCGATCCCGTCGGTGACAGCCCTGCTGCGCGGCTTGATATCGACGGCACCCTGCTCGTGTGGCATGACCGAAGTCTATTCCCCGGCGCGCGCGCCTCCGGCTGAGCGCAATCGCGCCAGGTCGGCCAGCAACGCCGCCAGGGCCGGGATGTCGGGCACGATCAGCGTGGCTGCGGTGGGCGCGTCGCCGACCCGGATGCCCAGGTCGGCGGGGCCGAGTGCGGCGATGGCGTCCTCGTCGGTGGTGTCGTCGCCGGCGAACAGCGCCGCGGACGCGCCCACTCGCTGCCGCAACCGCGCAACCGCGGTGTCCTTGCCCTCGTGCCGGAACGAGTACTCCACGATGTTGTGACCCGTGCGCCGGCGCCAGTGCGGTGCCGACGTCTGCACAATGGCGTCGACGCGGGCGTCGGCTGCCGCCGCGACCTCGGCGATGGCGCGGCGCGTGTGCACCCCGAGGCCGAACGTCTTCGGCTCGATCCACACCCCGGCAAGACCCGCTGTGGCCTGCTCGGCCTGCGTCCGCAGGCTGTCGCGCAGTGCGACGTCGGAGGGGTCCTCCGCCGGCTCCACCAAGCCCTGCTCCGGGAACCAGTACTCCGCGCCGTGCGATCCGGCCAAAAGCACCGGCGAGTCGTCGTCGTGCTCGGCCAACAGTCGCAGATCGACCAGACTGCGGCCGGAGACCAGTGCCACCCACGTGTGCGGCGCGCGCGTGAGCGCCTCGACCGCGGCGCGCGAGGCGGGCAGCATCCGCGCGTCCATCGGCTCGTTCTGCAGCGGCGCGAGCGTGCCGTCGAAGTCGAGCGCCACCAGCAGCCGGGATGCTGCCGCAATGCGGTGCAGCGCGGTGCGCTGCTGGGCCGGCGTGGAGATCACTGCGTCGCTCCGTGCGCCCGGGCGCGCTCGAGCGCCGCCAGGAATGACTGCGACCACGCGACGACGTCGTGCTCGGCCACCTTGCGCCGCAGCGCCCGCATGCGTCTGCCCTGCTCGGCGCCCGGCATCCTGATGGCGCGCACGATCGCGTCCTTGAGCGCGTCGATGTCGTGCGGATTGACCCGCAGCGCCATGCCCAGCTCGTCTGCGGCCCCGGCGAACTCGCTGAGCACGAGCACTCCTCTGTGGTCTATTCGACTGGCGACATATTCCTTCGCCACGAGATTCATGCCGTCGCGCAGCGCCGTCACCAGCATGACGTCCGCCGCGAGGTAGAGCGCCACCATCTCCTCGCGCGGATACCCCTGATGCAGATAGCGGATCGCCGTGTGTCCGACCGTGTCGAAGTCGCCGTTGATGCGCCCGACCGCGAGTTCTACGTCTTCGCGCAGCTGCACATAGCTGCGCACCCGTTCGCGGCTGGGGCTCGCGACCTGCACGAGCGTGACGTCCTCGACGTGCAGCCGGCCGTCTGCGAGCAGCTCGCCGAACGCCTTGATGCGGTGCCTGATGCCCTTGGTGTAGTCGAGCCGGTCGACGCCGAGCAGAATGCGACCGGGATCGCCGAGGCTCTGTCTGATCTGGGCGGCACGCGCCTGCACCGAAGGGCTGGCGGCGAGCTCGCGGTAGCCTGCCGCGTCGATCGAGATGGGGAACGCCCGGGCCAGCGCGATGCGCGGCGGCCCGTCGGGCCGCGGCACCCGGATGCCGCTGGCCCGGGTCTCGAAATGCAGCAGCCGGCGGATGGCCCGGGCGAAGTTCCCGGCGTCGGCGACGCGCTGGAAGCCGATCACATCCGCGCCGAGCAGCCCTTCCAGCACCTGGCGGCGCCACGGCAGCTGCGAGAAGAGCCCGTATGGCGGAAACGGGATGTGGTGGAAGTAGCCGATGGTGAGGTCGGGCCGCAGCTCGCGCAGCAGGGCCGGCACCAGTTGCAGCTGATAGTCGTGCACCCACACCGTGCCGCCGGGTGGAGCGACGGATGCCGCCGCCTGCGCGAACCGCCGGTTGACCCGTGCATACACGTCCCACCACACCCGGCGGTAGCGCGGCGCGGCGATGACGTCGTGGTAGAGGGGCCAGAACGTCTCGTTGGACATCCCTTCGTAGTAGTCCTCGACCTCGGCCGCGCTGAGGGCGACTGGGACGAGCCTGGTGCCGTCGTGATCGAACGGCTCCAGGGCGAGATCGGCCTGGCCGGGCCAGCCCACCCACGCGCCGCCCGCCGAACGCATCACAGGTTCCAGCGCCGCCACCAGGCCGCCGGGCGACCGCTGCCAACCACCGGCCGGATCGCGGTCGACCGGAAGCCGGTTCGCGACCACGACAAGTCCGGCTGCGCTCATCTCGACCCCGATCCGTGCTCCGCTCAGGCTAACAGCGCGTGCGCGCGGTAGCGTGGGTGCGTGCGCAAGTATGTGTTCGGCACCGGCATCATCGGCGTAGCGACCAGCGGCCTCGCGCTGCTGCGGGGGCTGCGCGACGAGGAGCGGTTCACGTGGCGCGACGGGTTGGTGTGGCTCAGCTGGGGCATCACCCTCGCACTGTCGATCGGCGCGATGGCCGACGTCGCGCGCGAGCGCTCCGTTACAGCTCCAGCTCGTAGTGCACGAAGCCGCTGAGCTGCGCCACCCGGTCGTAGAGCCTGCGGGCCGTCGTGTTGTGCTCCTGGGTGAGCCAGTACACCTTCTCGACCCCGGCGAAGCGGGCCTGCTTCCGCACGTGCTCGATCAGTGCAGCGCCGGTGCCGCCGCCGCGCGCCGCGGGTGAGACGAACAGGTCCTCCAGATAGCAGTAGCCTGCGAGCGACCACGTCGACGGGTGGAACAGCCAGTGCACCAGGCCGACAGCACGGCCGTCGTCGTCGCGCGCGAGCGCGCCGTGCACGCCGGCGCCCGCCACCATGCGGGCGAACACCTGCCCGGTGACCTCCTCGGCCAGCTCGCTCTCGTAGAACGTGAGGTAGTCGTGCCACAGGGGCAGCCAGTCGTCGTGGTCGGCGGCGGTGAGAGCGCTGATCGAGGTCATCCGCTCACGCTACCGTCCGGCGCCTGCGCGCCGCGGCCTGTCAGCGCGTGAGGATGAGCGCGTCGCCCTGCCCGCCTCCGCCGCACAGCGCGACGGCCGCGGTGCCCGACCCGCGCCGGAGCAGCTCGTGCACGGCGTGCACCACGAGCCGGTTGCCCGAGGCGCCGATCGGATGGCCGATGGCGATGCCGCCGCCATGGATGTTCACGACGTCGTCGGCAAGG
>CAYLMS010000168.1:0-4574 GCA_964384455.1 uncultured Microbacterium sp.
CGCGTGGCTGCACCAGCGCGGCGTGCTGCACTGGACCGACACCTCGCTCGCGTTCGATTGGGATGCCGTGCCCGCCGCCGTGGTCGAACTCGGCGACGCCATCGACGAGCTGTACTGGCGGTCGATCGACCGGCCGAAGACGGCGCACTGGCTCGCCGCGTACGAGCTCATCCGCGGTGTGCTCACCCCGCACCCGGCATCGGCGTGGGCGCGGGGTCTGCCCGACGAGGTGCTCGCTGGGGCGCCCAAGGGCTTCACCGACGCCGTGCTCGACGACGAGTTCCCGCTGTCGATGTTCTACGAGGCGCTGGAGAAGAAGATGCGCGGCGTGATCGAGTCGACGGCGGGGATCAGGGCATCGGATGACTGAGCCGAGCGGCCGCACGGTGCTGGTCGCGGGGGCGACCAGCACCAGCGGCCTCGCGGCCGCGCGCGCCCTGGCTCAGGCCGGGGCGCGCGTGGTCGCGGCAGGTCGCGATGCCGCCAAGCTCGCTGCGCTCGCGCAGGCCGTGCCTGCCGTGACCACGTTCGTCTGCGACCTGTCCGACGAGGCGCAGGTGACCGGCCTTGCCGTGCGGGTGCGCGATGCGCTCGGTGCGGTCGACGGCGTGCTGCACCTCGTAGGCGGCTGGCGCGGCGGCGGGGGCCTGGCCGGCCAGTCCGAGGCGGACTACCGCGTGCTGGAGCACTCGCTCACCGCACTGCGGCACGTGAGCCGCGCGTTCGACGCCGACCTGCGGGACTCGGATGCGGCCCGCCAGGCGATCGTGTCGTCGACGTCGCTGGAACGGCCTCTGGCCGGCGGCGCGAACTATGCGGCCGTGAAGGCGGCGAGCGAGGCGTGGGCGCGCGCCACCGCACAGGGCTTCGCCAAGGCCGCCCGGGATGCCGGCGCACCGCTGCGCGCGGCCTCGGTGATCTTCCGCGTCACCGCGCTGGCCGGGCTCGAGCAGAGACTGGCCGACGCGTTCGTCGGCCTGTGGCGCGACGACCCGGCGGCCGTCAACGGCGCAGTGATCGACCTCAGCGGTTCGTGACGCAGGAGAATCCGCGCGCGGAGCGTTGCCCGGGCAGCCTGCGGCCCGATTCTCCTGCGAGCCGAACGCCCAAGCGCCGGCACCGAGCCACCGGGCACCCGCAGCGCTAGATTGGATCACCGTGACCCCGCTCCACGACACCGCCGTCCGCGGCTTCGCCAGTGACAACTACTCCGGCGTGCACCCCGAGGTGCTGGCCGCCCTCGCCTCCGCCAACGGCGGCCACCAGATCGCCTACGGCGAAGACGACTACACCGCGCGGCTGCAGCAGGTGATCGCGCAGCACTTCGGTGACGGCGCGCAGGCGTTCCCCGTGTTCAACGGCACCGGCGCGAACGTGGTCGGGCTGCAGTCGATGCTGCCGCGCTGGGGCGCGGTGATCGCCGCGAAGTCGGCGCACATCAACGTCGACGAGGGCGGTGCGCCCGAACGGGTCGCGGGCATCAAGCTGCTCACCGTACCCTCCCCTGACGGGAAGCTGACGCCGGCACTGATCGACCAGGAGGCATGGGGCTGGGGCGACGAGCACCGCGCGCAGCCGCTGGTGGTCTCGATCACGCAGTCCACCGAGCTCGGCACGCTGTACACGGCGCAGGAGATCCGCGCCATCGCCGACCACGTGCACGAGCGAGGGATGCGACTGCACCTCGATGGCGCCCGACTGTCGAACGCCGCCGCGGCGCTCGGCCTGCCGCTGCGCGCCTTCACCCGCGATGCCGGCGTCGACGTGCTGAGCCTCGGAGGCACCAAGAACGGGGCGCTCGGCGCTGAAGCTGTGGTGGTGCTGGAGCCGGCGGCATCCGAGGGTCTGATCTACCTGCGCAAGCTCAACATGCAGCTCGCGTCGAAGATGCGCTTCGTGTCGGCGCAGCTGATCGCGCTGCTGGAGGGCGACCTGTGGCTGCGCAATGCGCGGCACGCCAACGCGATGGCGGCGCGCCTGCGCGCGGGCGTCGAGTCGGGAATGGCCGATGGGTCGATCGCTGGCGTCGGCTTCACCCAGGCCACCCAGTCGAACGGCGTGTTCGCGACGCTGCCCGCGGGGGTCGCCGACCGGCTGCGGTCATCGTTCCGGTTCTACGACTGGGATGCCGCGCGCGGCGAGGTGCGTTGGATGTGCTCGTTCGACACCACCGAGGCGGATGTCGACGCCTTCGTCGCTGCGATCGCCCGCGAGACTGCGGCCTGACCGACGCACCGCACACCGGCGCAGCGTCGAAGTCGCGGCGCCGAAGGCGTCAGGCCCCCGTAGGCGTCAGGCCCCCAGGCGTCAGGCGTCGACCGGCTCCGCCTTCAACGGCTCGACCTCGACCTCGGCCTCGGCCTCAGCCGCGGCCACCTCGTCGGCCGCCTTCACTCCTGCACCGCTGCCCGCACCCTCCGGCTCGGCATCGAGCACCGCGTCGAGGCGGATCAGGTCGCGCACCTCGGCCATGAAGCTCGCGAGCTGCTGCTGCTGCCAGCGCAGCTGCCGCGTGCGGTCCTCGGCGTCGCGCAGCACCGACTGCGACTGCGCGGTGACGGTGTCGATGATCTTCTGCGCCTTGTCGCGCGAGCGGTCGAGGTGCTCGCGGGCGCGCAGGTGCGCGTCGGCTTCGATCTGCTGCGCCTGCGCGCGCATGAGCCGGTCGAAGTCCTCGGCCTTCGCCGAGACGCGCTGGGCGTGGTCCAGCGATGCGGCGACCTGATCGTTGGCGTCCTGGGTGATGCGCTCGGCGTGCGCCACTGCCTGGTTGTGCAGCATCAGGAACTCCTGCTGCGCGTCGTCCTGGCGACGCGTGAGCGCCTCCTCGAACTCGAGCGTGCGCATGCGCAGTTCGCGCACGGCATCCTCCGCCTCGTTGCGGGCCTGCGTGGTCTCCCGCGCGGTGAGCGATCGCAACGCCGCGGCGCCCTTCTCGGCCTCGGTGCGGATCGCTGCCGCCTCCTGCTCGGCCTGTGCGACCTTCTCGGCGGCGTGCGCGTCCTCCCGCTCGAGCTGCGCCTGGTGGGCCATGAGCTCGGTCTCGATCCGCAGCCGCGCCTGCTGGGCGTCGTGGGTGGCCTGGGCTATCAGCAGCTCGGCATCGGCCTGAGCATCCTTGCGGCGGTTCTCGATCTCCTCACGCGCGGCCTCCAGCAGCCGGTCGCCCTGCACTGTCGCGTTCTTGATGATCACGCTCGCCTGATCCTCGGCGACCCGCAGGATCTCGTCGAACCGCTGCCGGTCGGCACTCTCCGCCGCGGCCCCCGAGAGCTCGTCGCTGAGCGCCTGCACCTGCTGCTCCGCCGTCGCCGCCCGCGCCGTCGCCGCCGCCAGATCGGACTCCAGCTGCGCGATGCGCTTCTTGCTCTCCTTGGTGCGGGCAGTGGCATCCGTGCTCTCGTGCTGCCGGCGTGCCGTCAGCGACGCCAACTCGTCGCGGCGTGCGCGCAGCTGCGCGGTGAGGCTCGCGACAGCCGCGTCGACCTCGTCCTTGTCGTAGCCGCGGAAGGCGGTGGCGAACGCGGTCGACGTCTCCGCGGGCGGTGCGCCCAGCAGTGCGGCAAAGGCCGAGTCGTCGTCGGGGGAGGCGGGATGCTGGTCGGACATAGCAATGTCCCTTCTCGGCGCACGCGGGGGGAGCGCGGCGCCGGACTGCAGGAGAGGCGTGACCAAGCACACCTGGTGATGCTGGCATCCTAACCGGAAGCGGATGCCGCCGCATCCGCCGATCGGTCAGCGCAGTGCGCCGACGCTCGCCAGGGCGAGCCGGATCAGCGTGCCCCTTCCGCCCTCCATATCGGCGGCCACGTCGTCGGATGCTGCCTCCTGGGGTGTCATCCACGTGACCTCGAGTGCGTCCTGCCGCGGCTCGCAGGTGCCGGTGACCGGCACGACGAATGCGAGCGAGACCGCGTGCTGGCGGTCGTCGTGGAAGGCGCTGATGCCGGGGATGGGGAAGTACTCGGCCACGGTGAACGGCACCGGCTGCGCGGGAAGCAGCGGGAACGCCATCGGTCCGAGGTCGTTCTCGAGATGGCGGAACAGCGCGTCGCGCACGGTCTCGCCGTAGCGCACCCTGCCCGACACGATGGTGCGGGTCATCTCGCCCAGCGGGGTGGCCCGCAGCAGCAGTCCGACCTCGATCACCGCGCCCATGCCGTCGGTGCGCACCGGCACCGCCTCGACATAGAGGATCGGCAGCCTGCGCCGCGCCTCGGCGAGCTCGATCTCGCTGAGCCAGCCGGGATTGGCCGCCGTGCCCGGTGCGGGGGATCCGAAGGTGCCGTCGCCGACCGGATGACCGGTGCGGGCGAACCTCGCACTGAGGCCGTCGAGCGGATCCTGCGGCGCACGGCCGTCGTCGCGCTCGTCGGGGTCGGGATCGGGGGTGCGCACCGGCATGCGTTCAGCATAGGTCGGCGGCGCGCGAAGGCTCGGGCCCCGCGGCGCGGTGTCGCACGCCGGTGAGAGGATGACGGCATGCCGGCGCATCCACCGATCGATCCCTCCGTCGTGGTGTGGTCGGCGGACGCCGACGCGCACGGTGGTCGACCGCTGCTCGTGCTGCTGCA
>CAYLMS010000169.1:0-4549 GCA_964384455.1 uncultured Microbacterium sp.
GAAAGGGCGTGGGGGTTCAAGTCCCCCCTCGCGCACGGCGTGAACGGCCCTGATCCGGGTTCTCGGGTCGGGGCCGTTCGGCGTCTGCGCTGCGGCATCCTCCCGCCGAAGTTGCTGATGAAGTGCGACCGCAGAGCGCGGCGCTGTGCGCGGTAGCGTGCTGGTATGAGCGACGCCGAGACGCCCGCAGCGCTGTCCGAGACGGCGCGCGTCGCGCGCGACCTGATTCGCATCGATACCAGCAACTTCGGCGGCGGGCAGGCGCGCGGCGAGCGCGAGGCGGCCGAGTACGTCGGCGCCTACCTGGAAAGCCTGGGCCTTGAGCCGCAGTACTACGAGCCCACGCCGCGGCGCACGAGCGTGATGGCTCGCGTGCCTGGTCGTGACCGCGCCCGCCCCGCCCTCGTGCTGCACGGGCATCTCGACGTTGTGCCCGCCGAGGCCGGCGACTGGAGCGTCGACCCGTTCGCGGGCGTCGTGCGCGACGGGATGCTGTGGGGCCGCGGCGCCGTCGACATGAAGGACATGGATGCCATGATCCTCACCGCCACCGCGGAACTGCTCCGCGCCGGCGAGCAGCCCGCGCGCGACGTCATCCTCACGTTCTTCGCCGACGAGGAGGACGGCGGGGTGCACGGCTCCGCGCGCGTAGTGCAGGACCGGCCGGAGTGGTTCGCGGGCGCCACCGAGGCGATCAGCGAAGTCGGCGGCTTCTCGATCACCGCCGCGGGCCGGCGCGCCTACCTGCTGCAGGTGGGGGAGAAGGCGCTGCTCTGGCTGCGCCTGCGCGCCGAAGGGCGCGCCGCGCACGGCAGCAGCCTGCACGACGACAACGCGGTCACGGCACTGGCCGAGGCGGTCGCGCGGCTCGGCCGCACCCGCTGGCCGGTGCGCCTGACCGACACCACCCGCCGGTGCATCCACGACCTGGCCACGCTCAGCGGCACCGACCCCGCCGATCCGGATGTCGTCGCGCGCACGGCGGGCGCCGCATCCGGATTCCTCGCCGCGACGTTGCGCACCACCGCGAACCCCACCGGCCTGACCGCCGGCTACAAGCACAACGTGATTCCCGCGCACGCCGAGGCGCTGATCGACGTGCGCGCGCTGCCCGGCACCGAAGACGCGGTGCTCGCCGAGATCCGCACCATCGTCGGTGACGGGGTCGCCGTCGAGGTGGTGCACGGCGATATCGGACTCGAGCAGCCGTTCGCGGGCCCCCTCGTCGAAGCGATGGTGGCGGCGCTCGGCCGGCACGACCCGGAGGCCGCCGTCATCCCCTACCTGATGGGCGGCGGCACCGACAACAAGGCGCTCGCGGCGCTGGGCATCGCCGGGTACGGATTCGCCCCGCTGAGGCTGGGCGCCGACCTCGATTTCACCGGAATGTTCCACGGCGTGAACGAGCGCGTTCCCCTGGACGCGCTCGAGTTCGGGCATACTGTGCTGGCCGACCTGCTCCGCCACTGCTGACAGCCGAAGGGCGCCCATGCATCTCGTCGAGGCCATCATCCTGGGCCTGGTCCAGGGGCTGACCGAGTTCCTGCCCGTCTCCTCCAGCGCGCACCTGCGCATCGTCGGCGAGTTCCTGCCCGGCGCGAACGACCCGGGTGCCGCGTTCACGGCCGTCAGCCAGCTCGGCACCGAGACGGCCGTGCTGGTGTACTTCTGGCGCGACATCGTGCGCATCGTCACCGCGTGGGCGCGCTCGCTGGCCGGCCGGGTGCCGCGCAGCGACCCGGATGCCAGGATGGGCTGGCTGATCATCATCGGCACGGTGCCGATCGCCGTGCTGGGACTGGCGTTCCAGCACACCATTGAGACCACGCTGCGCTCGCTCTGGATCGTCGGGATCAGCCTCGTCGTCTTCGGCGTGCTGCTCGGCATCGCCGACCTGATCGGCCGCCGCCTGCGCACGCTCGACCAGCTCAGCGTCGGGCACGGCATCGTGTTCGGTCTCGCGCAGTCCCTGGCACTCATCCCCGGCGTCTCCCGCTCGGGCGGCACGATCACCGCCGGCCTGCTGCTCGGGTACACCCGGGAGGCGGCGGCGCGCTACGCCTTCCTGCTCGCCGTGCCCGCCGTGTTCGCCAGCGGGCTGTTCGAGCTGGTCAAGCTCGTGCGCGCTCCGGCTCCCGGCTACTTCGGCCCGCTCGACACGCTCGTGGCGACCGTCGTGGCGTTCGGGGTGGGGCTCGCAGTGATCGCATTCTTCATGCGCTGGATCTCGCACCACAGCTTCATGCCGTTCGTGGTGTACCGGGTCGCACTGGGCGCGCTGGTGCTCGTGCTGCTGTCACTGGGCGTATTGAAGCCCTGACGAGCGCTTCAGCGGCGCGGCTCGTCGCGCCCCGGCTTGCCGTGGTCGCCGTCGCGCCGCAGATACCGCTCGAACGCCTGCGCGATGGCGTCGCCCGACGCCTCCGGGTCGTCCCACGTGTCCCTGGCGCGCTCCAGCTGATGGATGTACTCCGTCATGTCCTCGTCGTCGGCCGCAGCGGCGTCGATCGACGCCACCCACGCCTCGGAGTCTTCGCGCAGCTCCGCGCGCGGCACCGCGAAGCCGGTGAGCTCTTCCAGCCGGTCGAGCAGCGCCAGCGCCGCCTTCGGCGACGGCGTGTGACCGCCGACATAGTGCGGCACGCTCGCCCACAGCCCGGCGCTCGGGATGCCGGCCGACTCGGCCGTCACGGCCAGCGCGCTGAGGATGCCGACCGGCCCCTCGTAGGTGCTGCGCTCCAGGCCGAGCCGGTGCCGCAGCTGCTCGTTGTCGCTGCCGGCGAACACCGAGATCGGCCGCGTGTGCGGCACGTCGGACATCATCGAGCCGAGCGCGACGAACCCGGTGATGCGCTCGGCGCGGATCACCTCGATCAGCTCGGCGCAGAACGTCTGCCATGCGCGTGCGGGCTCGGCCCCCGTGAGCAGCCACAGCCGCGTGCCGGGCTCGGACGACCTCGGGCGCAACAGCGCCGCCCGCGGCCAGCCCAGCACGCGCCGCCCGTCGGCATCCATGGTGATCGTCGGCCGGGTGTACTGGTAGTCGAAGTACTGCTCGGGGTCGACGGAGTGCGCGACCTCGTAGGCGCCGCCGTCGCGGAGGGTCTGCACCGCGACCGATGCCGCTTCGCCGGCGTCGTTCCAGCCGTCGAACGCGGCGACCAGCACCCGCTCGCCGAGTCCGTCCATGTCGCCTCCGTCGCCCGCCGCACGGGCATGTTCCAGGATAGGCGCCGCGTGCGTCGCCGGCCGGGGGCGCGCACCGCCGCGCTCGGTAGGCTGAACCGGTGACAACGCCACCGCTGCGCGCCGTGCTCTGGGACATGGACGGCACCATCGTCGACACCGAACCCTACTGGATCGCCGCCGAGGCGCCGCTGGTGGAGCAGTTCGGCGGCTCATGGAGCCACGAGCAATCGCTGCGACTGGTGGGGCTGGGGCTGGAAGACGCGGCAGGCATACTGCAGCAGGCGGGCGTGCGGATGCCGACAGCGGCCATCATCGACGTGCTCACCGATCGCGTGCTCGAGGCGCTGGCGCGCGACGGCGCGCCGTTCCTGCCAGGCGCCCGCGAACTGCTCGGCGAACTCAAGGCGGCCGGCATCCGCACCGCGCTCGTGACGATGTCGATGCGACGGATGGCGCTGCAGATTGCCGCGCTGATCGGGCCTGATGCGTTCGACGTCGTCATCGCCGGCGACGACGCCACCCGCCCCAAACCCTTCCCCGATCCCTACCTGCAGGCATGCGCGGCCCTGGAGATCGACCCGGCCGAGGCGGTCGCGCTCGAGGACTCCCCGAACGGGGTGCGCGCCGCCGTGGCAGCGGGCACGACCACCGTGGCGGTGCCGCGGCTGGTGTCGGTCGCCGGAGCCGGCGCGCACGTGGTGTGGCCGTCGCTGGCCGGTCGCACGGTCGCCGACCTCGCCGCGGTGCACGGCCGGCGCGCTGCGGAGGTGCGGGCATGACCGCACCCCGGCCGAGCGGCCCCTTCCGATTCGGCGACCGCGTGCAGCTGACCGACCCGAAGGGGCGTCCGCGCACCATCACGCTGCGCGAGGGCGGCGAACTGCACACGCACCAGGGAGTGCTGGCCCACGCTGAGGTGGCGGGCCTACCCGACGGCTCGGTGGTCGTGAACAGCGGGGGAGTGGAGTACCTCGCGCTGCGCCCCCTGCTGGCCGATTTCGTGATGTCGATGCCGCGCGGCGCGGCGATCGTGTATCCGAAGGATGCCGCGCAGATCCTCGCCCAGGCGGACATCTTCCCCGGTGCGACGGTGGTCGAGGCGGGAGTGGGTTCCGGCGCGCTCTCGCTGTGGCTGCTGCGCGCGATCGGGCCGGCGGGTCGACTGGTTTCGTTCGAACGCCGCGAGGAGTTCGCCGAGGTCGCCCGCGCCAATGTGGAGACGTTCACCGGAGCACCGCCCGAGCAGTGGCGGATCGTCGTTGGCGATCTGGCCGACGCGCTGCCGGCGGAAGTGCCTGCCGGAACGGCCGACCGCGTCGTGCTCGACATGCTCGCGCCGTGGGAGTGCGTGGATGCCGTC
>CAYLMS010000170.1:0-4535 GCA_964384455.1 uncultured Microbacterium sp.
TACCGTCCCTACCTCGTTCTTACCAGCGCTCGGCCTGTGCTCCTGATCACCCTGCTGCTCATGGGCAGCGCCACTACCCTCATCGGCCTCCTGCCCACGCACGCCGCGATCGGCATCTGGGCGCCGGTGCTGCTCATCCTGCTCCGGGTGATCCAGGGCATCTCGGCCGGAGGCGAGTGGGGCGGGGCGGTCCTCATGGCCGTCGAGCACGCGCCCAAGCGCAAGCGCGGCCTGTTCGGCGCCTCGCCGCAGATCGGCGTGCCGATCGGCCTGCTGCTGGCCTCGATGGTGCTCGCGCTGGTGCAGATCATCGCTCCCGGTGCCCCGGCCGGCTCCAGCGTCCACCTCTCCGAGACCCCGTTCGGACAGTGGGGCTGGCGCATCCCGTTCCTGCTGTCGGTCGTGCTGATCGGGGTGGGCTACTGGGTGCGTCGCCAGGTCGAGGAGAGCCCCGTGTTCACCGAGATCGCCGAGCGGAAGGAGCAGACCCGGATGCCGATCGTGCAGCTGTTCCGCCACCACCTGCTGCTGGTCATCGTCGCCGCCCTCGTCTTCGCCGGAAACAACGCCGTCGGCTACATGACCACCGGCGGGTACGTGCAGCGCTACGCGACCGACCCGAAGGGTCCGATCGGGCTGGGACTGGGCCCGGTGTTCTGGGTCGTGGCCATGTCCGGCGTCACCTGGCTGATCTTCACGTGGATGGGCGGGTGGATCTCCGACAAGCTCGGACGACGCAACACCTACATCGTCGGCTGGATCCTGCAGCTGATCGGGGTGTTCCTGCTGTTCCCGCTGACCAACATCGGCGCGGTGTGGTCGCTGGCCGTCGCCCTGTGCGTGCTGACGATCGGGCTCGGCTTCACCTACGGCCCGCAGTCGGCGTTGTACTCGGAGCTGTTCCCGGCATCCATCCGCTTCTCCGGGGTGTCCATCTCGTACGCGATCGGCGCCATCGTCGGCGGGGCGTTCTCGCCGCTGATCGCGCAGGCGATCTTCCAGGCGACCCACTCGACCACCGGCATCACCTGGTATCTGGCCGGGATGACAGTGGTGGGCCTGCTCGCCACGCTGGTGCTGCGCGACCGCACCGGCATCCCGCTGGGCCCCGAGCACGAGGGCGAGCAGGCCAAGAGCCCGATCTACGGGCTCAGCCGAGTCTGACGCGGCGCCCTGCCGGCCTCGTTCAGACGCTGGTGGTGCGGCGGCGCCGATGTCACCATGAGTCATGCAGAAGATCACCCCGTACCTGTGGTGCAACGGCGATGCCGAGACGGCTGGTGCGTTCTACGCGGGCGTGTTCGGCGAGGCATCCTTCCGGGTCGCGTCGCGCTACCCGGACCGAGGGCTCCCCGACTTCCAGCGAGGCCTGGAGGGAAAGCCGCTCGTCGTCGAGGTGGACATCCGCGGATACCGCCTCGGACTCATCAACGCGGACGACACCTACCGGCCGACACCCGCGATCTCGTTCATCGTGAACGGCGACCCGCTGCTGTTCGACGGCAGCGAGGACCTCGCCCGGGCCGAGATCGAACGGATGTGGGCGGCGCTGGCCGACGACGGCGAGGTGCGCATCCCCCTCGGCTCCTACCCGCACAGCGCGTTGTACGGCTGGGTGGAGGACCGCCATGGCGTCAACTGGCAGCTCATGCTCACCGACCCCGCCGGTTCGCCGCGGCCATTTCTCATCCCGCAGCTCGCATTCACCACAGCGCGGCCGCGGGCAGCGGAGGCGATGAGCTTCTACACGTCTGCCCTCCCCGATTCCGCTCCCGGACGCGCCATGATGCGGCCGGACGAGCCGGGCAGTGTGCTGTTCGCCGAGTTCACCCTGGCGGGGCAGTGGTTCTCCGCGATGGACGCCGGCGCCGGCCACGACTTCACCTTCACGCCGGGCGTCTCGCTGGCGGTCGACTGCGCCGACCAGGACGAGATCGACCGGCTGTGGGGTGCCTTGTCGGCGGTGCCCGAGGCGGAGCGGTGCGGATGGCTCGTGGACCGGTTCGGCGTCAGCTGGCAGATCGTGCCCTCCCGCCTCGACGAGTTGCTCGCGGCACCCGGCGCGTACGACCGGATGCTGCAGATGGGCAGGATCGTCATCGCCGACCTCTGAAGCGTTCGCACGGACCGTGCTCGAGGCATCCGGGTCGCCGTCGGTGCGGCCGATAGTCTTCCCGGTGTGAGCGAGACCACCCCCTCCGGCCGGCAGGCGCTGCTGCGTGCCACGATCACCGTCGTCGCCCGAGGCGGCCTGCGCGCCCTGACGTACCGCGCGGTCGCGGCCGAGGCCGGGGTCTCGCACGGCCTCGTGCGCCACCACTTCGGCTCGCGCGACCAGCTGATCGCCGAGGCGCTGGACTACGCCGTGACCGAGAGCCTGCGCGCGTCGAGCATGTTCGAGGACGTGACCGATGCCGCGGGCTTCGCCGCGGGCATCGATTCGCTCGCCCAGCGCGACCCCGACGCGCAGGCCTTCCAGTACGAGCTGCTGCTGGAGGCGCGCCGCCGTCCGGAACTGCGCGTGCACGCCGAGCGCTACTACGCCGCCTACCGCGAGGCCAACGCGGCTGCGCTCCGCCGGATCGGGGTGCACGACGACGACCTCATCGACGCGGTCTGGTTCGCCCTGGATGGGCTGGTGTTCCGGCAGGTGGTGCTGCCGGCGGATGTGTCCCGCGCGCTCGGGCGCATCCGAGCACTGGTCGGCGAGGCGGCATCCCGGACTTGACTATCCAAATGGATAGTCATACGCTGTCGAAACCACCGTGTCCGGTGAGCCCCCCGATTTCAGCGACCAAAGGCGGTATCGCATGACCATCGACCTCTCCACGCGCCACGTGATCATCGTCGGCGCCGGATTCGCCGGCCTCATCGCCGCCCGCGAACTCGAAGCCGCGGGAGTACGCACCACGATCCTCGAAGCGCGCGACCGCATCGGCGGGCGTGCCTGGACCGAGGATCGCATGGGGCACACGCTCGAACTCGGCGCCACCTGGGTGCACTGGTTTCAGCCGTTCATCTGGACCGAGATCGTGCGCTACGGCCAGGACATCTACCCCAGCCCCCACCACGAGCAGGCGTACTGGCTCACCGGCGGCCAGGTGCACTCCGGCCCCGAGTCCGACATGGATGCACTGCTCGCACGCCCGCAGGCGAAGATCTTCGAGGGCTCGCGCGACTTCTTCCCGTACCCGCACGAGCCGCTGTCGATCCTCGACTCGGGCGACGACGAGCTCATCGCGAGGTTCCGGGACGCCGACGAGGGGGGCGTGCTCGATGCGCTGCGCGACGGCACCTTCTCGCAGGAGGAGATCGACCTCGCCGACGCCTACTGGAACGCGGGCTACAACGGGTACAGCGCGACCGCGTCGCCGCTGATGGCCAAGCACTGGGCGGCCCTCAGCGACCACCGCCTGCCGCTGCTCGACGAGCAGACGCTGCGCTTCAAGCTCACGAACGGCATGCGCGGCATCTACGAGCCGCTGGCCGCCGACGTGAAGGGCGAGATCCGGCTGAACACGCCGGTCACCGCTGTCGAGCACGGCGCGAACAGCGCCACCGTGACCCTCGAAGACGGCTCCACGATGTCGGCCGACGCCGTGATCGTGACGGCGCCGCTGGGCGCGCTGAAGAACATCGCCTTCACTCCGGCGCTCGCCCCGCGCGCGCAGGACGTGATCGCGGAAGGCTTCAACTGCACCGGCTTCAAGATCTGGATCAAGATCCGCGGCCACCACTCGTTCATCGCGACCGCCCCCACCGGCAGCCCCATCGCGATGACCCGCAGTGAGTACTTCCTCGACGACGGCACCACGATCCTCGTCGGCTTCGGCCCCGACCGCACGAAGATCGACTGGAACGACACCGCGCAGATCCAGCGGATCATCTCGCAGTGGCGAGATGACCTCGAGGTGATCGAGGCCACGAGCCACGACTGGGGCGGAGACAAGTGGACCGGCCAGACGTGGGCGACACCGCGCTCGGGGCAGTTCCTCGAAGGCTGGAGCCTGTTCCGCGGCACCGAATCGCGGCTGCGCTTCGCCGGGGCCGACTGGGCGAAGGGCTGGAACGGCGTCGTGGTCGACGGGGCGATCGAGATGGGCATCACGACGGCGCGCGACCTGATCGCCGAGTTCCGCGGCGTCTAACCGCCGAGCGCTGCGCGGATCGCGGCGGCGGCATCGCGCAGTCGATCGGCGAGGTGCTGCGGCGGGCGGCCGCTGTCGAGGTACACGACCGCGAGCGCTGCCGGCGCCCGGCCGCGCAGCGGCAGCGGCACGGCCACGGAATGCAGGTTCGGGATGACCTCGTCGTGGCTCTTTGCGTAGCCGCGCGACTGCGTCTGAGCTATCTGTGCCGCGGCGTCGTCGCCGACGTCGAGCGGCCACTGCGCCCGCGGCAGCAGCGCGAGCAGCGCCTTTCCGGGTGCGCCCACCCCGGCGGCATGGCGCGACCCCGGCCGCTGGGCGACCGAGGCCACCGCGTGCCGCGGCTCCACGCTCACGAGTGTCACGCACTCCTCGCGGTCGAGCACC
>CAYLMS010000171.1:0-4521 GCA_964384455.1 uncultured Microbacterium sp.
GGGGGGGGGGGGGGGGGCGGGGGGGGGGGGGGGGGGGGGGGGGGGGGGGGGGGGGTGGGGGGGGCCTGGGCCTGCTGCTGCGGCAGCGGCGGCATCGGCGGGATGGCCGGGAGGGTGGGTCGGTCGTCCTGGATGTCGCTCATCGTTGCTCCTTCTCGGGTGTGCTCCCAGCCTGCAATCGTCGCCTGTGCAGAACCTATGACGACGGTGAGATGGCACTATGCGGATAGCCTGGCCTCGTGCACACGATCGCTGGAGCGTGGCGCCGCACCGCTGCGGGCGCCGGACTGCTCGGGCCCGACGGCGCCGTCGCCGCCACCATTTTCGCAGAGATGAGCGCACTCGCGGCGCGCACCGGGGCGATCAACCTCGGCCAGGGCTTCCCCGACGAGGACGGCCCGCCCGAGGTGCTGGCCGCGGCGCGCGACGCGATTGCCGCCGGGGTGAACCAGTACCCGCCCGGTCGGGGGGATCCCGACCTGCTGCAGGCGATCTGCGAGCACCAGGAACGTTGGTACGATCTGCAACTCGACCCGCACACCGAGGCGCTGGTGACCGCGGGGGCCACCGAGGCGATCGCGGCCGCGCTGCTCGCACTGATCGTCTCCCCCGACGATGAGGTCGTCGTGTTCGCACCGTACTACGACTCGTATGCCGCGTGCGTCGCGCTCGCAGGCGCCCGCCTGGTCACCGTGCCGCTGCGCTGGCCCGACTTCCAGCCGGATATCGACGAGCTGCGACGTGCGGTCACCGACCGCACCCGCGTCATCCTGATCAACGACCCGCACAATCCGACCGGCGCGGTGTTCTCGGCCGAGGTGCGCGAGGCGGTCGTGGAACTCGCCGCCCGGCACGACGCGATCATCGTGACCGACGAGGTGTATGAGCATCTCGTGTTCGACGCGCCGCACGTGCCCGTCGCCACCATGGCCGGCGCCGCGCACCGCACGCTGTCGATCTCGTCGGCCGGCAAGACGTTCTCCACCACCGGTTGGAAGATCGGCTGGATCACGGGACCTGCCGCCCTGATCACGGCCGTGCAGACGGTCAAGCAGTTCCTCACCTACGTCAACGGGGCGCCGTTCCAGCCCGCCGTGGCGCTCGGGCTGCGCCTGCCCGACGCGTACTTCGCGCAGGCCGCCGCCACCCTGCGCGCCAAGCGCGAGCTGCTGGGCGCAGGCCTGCGCGACGCCGGATTCGCGGTGTCGGCCCCGGCCGGCTCCTACTTCACGGTGGCGGATGCCGCGCCCGTGGGTGCCGTGGATGAGATGACCTTCTGCCGCGAGCTGCCGGCGCGCGCGGGAGTGGTCGCGATCCCGCTCACTGCCTTCTGCTCGCCGGCCCAGCGAGACCGCTACGCCACGCTGGTGCGCTTCGCCGCGTGCAAGCGCGTCGAGGTGCTGACCGAGGCCGCCACCCGGCTGCGCGCACTGGCGAGCTGACTCAGACCGAGCCGACCCGCAAGCGCCGCAGCCACAGCGCGGGGTTGCGCTCGCGCACCCGCGCGATCGCGGCCGCCTCGAGCACCGCCACGGCGACGCCCTCGCCCGTGCCGATGCCGGCGAGTGTGACGCCCTCGGGATCGAGGATCGTCGAATGGCCCACGCCGAGCGGCGGCGGGTGATCTGCTGCGGCCACGTAGACGGTGTTCTCGATGGCGCGGGCCGCCAGCAGCGTCTTCCAGTGATGCTCCTTGAGCGGGCCGCGCACCCACTCGGCGGGCACGAGCATCGCGTCGGCACCGGCGTCGACGAGCGTGCGGGAGACCTCGGGGAATCGCAGGTCGTAGCACGTCATCATGCCGAACCGGATGCCGTCTGCCTCGAAGGTCTGCGGCGGCTCGATCGCTCCCGGCGCGATCCAGTCCGACTCCCGCTGGCCGAACGCGTCGTAGAGGTGCAGCTTGCGGTAGCGGGCGACGACTCCCCCGCCGTCGACGGCGACCAGGGTGTTGTGCACGCGGTGGGCGTCGTCGGTGCGCTCCACCATACCCGCCACGACGTGCACGCCGTGCTGCGCGGCCAGGGCGCGCAACGCCTGCACGAAGGGGCCGTCGAGCGGCTGCGCGTGCTCTGCCAGCGAGGCGTCGAACGGGTCGACGAAATACGCCGAGTATTCGGGCAGCAGCACCAGGCGCGCACCGCGCGCGGATGCCTGCGCCACCAGTTCGCCGATGCGGCGCAGATTGGTCGCCTCGTCGACGCCCGGCGCGAACTGGGCGATCGCGATGGCGGTGCCGGCCGTGCGGTCGCGGGAAACGGGCATGATCCATCCTCTCGGACGTAGCCTGGAGACGCCAACATCCCGATCCGAGGAGTCCCGAGATGACCGAAGCCCCGTATGTCGCGCGCACGCCCGAGCTGACCCGCAAGCGCCGAGAACTCGCCGCCGAGACGTTTCAGGCGTTCCAGGCGTTCAGCGCCCAGGTGTTCGCCGAGGGGGCGCTCGACGAGAAGACCAAACAGCTGATCGCCGTGGCCGTGGCGCATGTGACCCAGTGCCCGTACTGCATCGAGAGCCACACCACGCTGGCTGCGCGCAAGGGCGCCAGCGACGAGGAGGTCATGGAGGCGATCTGGGTGGCCGCCGAGATGCGGGCCGGCGGCGCCTACGCCCACTCGATCATCGCGCTGAGCGCGCTCGGCGCCGAGGCCGCGCATCGCCACCAGCACGGGTGACTGCTCTTCGATGAGGACATGCTCTGACATCAACGCCCTGCGGGCAACGAGGGCTATCGGCCAAAACGTGTGGATGGTTTGTTGATCTAGCCGCGTGATTCTGGGCTGAAATGGGGGTCGTCTTACTCCGGCAGGATTAGTCGTGCCGGATGCTTCGAACTCGACCGTCTGTGGTGTATGCGCGACCAGGCTTGTGAAGAACGGGCGAACTGCAGCGGGAACGCAGCGCTGGCGGTGCCCGTCGTGCGGTGCTTCTTCGGTGCGGAACCGGCCGGATCTGTCCCGCCGACACGACCTCGACGCGTTCGTGGGCTGGCTGGTCGGGAAGGCATCCCAGGCCGAGATCGACGGCACCGCGACGGGCCGCTCGTTCCGGAGGCGGATCGCATGGTGTTGGGACCTCGCCCCGACACTGCCGGTGACGGGCGAGGTGTTCGATGAGGTCCAGCTCGACGGCTTCAACCTGCGCACCGGGTGGTGCCTTCTCGTGGCCAGCGTGAACGCGAGACCCGTCGCGTTCCAGTGGGCGGGGTCCGAGAACCAGGCCGCGTGGGCAGCGCTTCTGGCACGGATCCCCGCGCCCACCGTCGCCGTCTCCGACGGCGGTTCCGGGTTGAAAGCAGCGCTCGAGGAGCACTGGCCAGACACCCGGATCCAACGCTGCCTCGTGCACGTGCAACGCAACGTCCGCCGATACGTCACGACCCGCGCGAAAACCCCCGCTGGTCGGACGTTGTGGGGGCTGGCGTTGAAGCTCACACGGGTGAAGACCATCACCGGGATGAACAGCTGGCTGTTGCTGCTGAGTCAGTGGGAAACGGAGTTCCTTCCGCTGACGAAGCAACGCACCTACGCCCGAGACGGGGTCCTCCGGCCGTCCTGGGCACGCCCGGGACAGAAATGGTGGTTCACCCACCAGCGCCTCCGTTCCGGCCACCAGGTCCTCAGCCGCCTCGTGACAGCGGGCCACCTGTTCACGTTCCTCGATCCCGCCCTGGACGGGCTGACGATCGCGTCCACGACCAACCAGATCGAAGGCGGCATCAACTCCCCGATGAGAGACCTCCTCAAACGCCACCGAGGCCTCAGCGAACACCACCAGAAACGGGCCCTGGAATGGTGGCTCTACACGCACTGCACCGCCACAGGGCCGCCCACAGAAATGCTCCGCGCCCCTCAGGAGCCCGCCCTCGCGGACCCTCCAAACGACGACCTCGACGACCTCGACGACCTCGACGACCTCGACAACCCCGCCCTCTACGACACCGGCCTCACCGCAGAAGAAGGCCTCTGGACCCGCTCAGGATGGCTCCGCGGACGATGACACGCCCGACCCCATCCACACGTTTTGGCCGATAACCCGGCAACGATGGGTGAAAGGCCCCAGATCGGGAAGAATCCCTGATCTGGGGCCTTTCTGTGGTTGCGGGGACAGGATTTGAACCTGCGACCTCTGGGTTATGAGCCCAGCGAGCTACCGAGCTGCTCCACCCCGCGGCACGAGAAGCAAGCCTAGCACGGCTCAGCGGGGGTGGCTCGCCTGCAGCTGCAGCAGCTCGTTGATCGCGGCGGTGAGCTTCGCGTCGGCGACGCCGTAGGCGGCCCAGTCGCCCGCGGCCAGCGCCGCGGCCTTGGCGGTCATGGCATCCTTCGCCTGCTGCAGCGCGGCGGCCCACGCTTCGGACGACGGCGCGCTCGGCGACGGCGAAGGCGACGGGTTCGGCGACGACGTCACGCCGCTGTCGCCCGTGTTGGCGCCGGAGTTGCCGCCGAACAGCGAATCGAGCGCCTTGGCCAGCGTGTCCTCGAACGCCACCTGGTTGCCGAACGACCTCTTGCTCAA
>CAYLMS010000172.1:0-4520 GCA_964384455.1 uncultured Microbacterium sp.
CCAGGGCGACGGCTTCGTCCGCGCCGACGGCCGCACCGTGCTCCATCGCGGCGACGCCGTGCTCCCACTGTGCGGGGTCGAGGTACACGTCGATCTCGGCGGTGACGGCCTGCGGCTCGTTCGCGAGCCGCAGGACCGACGCGCCCAGTCCCACGCCGTCGCGGTGTGCGAGGAAGCCCAGATGAATCCAGTCGGTGCCGTCCTGCCAGAGGCCCAGCACCTCGGTGGGGTCCTGGTGGAGGTGGGGGTGGCCGGTCTCGTGCAACGCCGAAAGGTTGCCCAGGCGCACGAGTTCCAGGAACTCGTGCGCCTCGGGCGCTTCGGCCGAGGTCGGCACGGGCACCGGTTCGACCCCGATGCTGCGGGCGGGTGTTGCGGTCATGTCGATACTCCTCGGGTGCGGTCCGTCGCTCACAGCGGCGGACGGTTCAGCAGCAGTCGCTGGTGGTGGAGTGCGCGCTGCGCGCGCTCGCGCGCGGCGCGATGCGCGCGAACGTTGCGCTCGCGCACCGCGGTGCGGTCGCGTCCGACCGCGCGCAGCAGCAGCCAGAGGCCGAGTCGTAGCGAGATGCGGTCGGCCAGGCCGATACGAGCGGGTGGTGCGGGGAACTCCCGCAGGTGCTGGACGACGTCGAGCGGGTCTCGGACGCCGACATTGTGAGGTGACATTGCGATGACTTTCGTGAGTGCGGAGGTGGGGGTGCGCGTCGCGCCTTCGGGCGGGAGCGCAGGATGCGCCGGAGCAGGTGCCGCGCGGCGGGCGAACGGCCGACCGGGGCGCAGGAGGCGCGCCGGCCGCGTGCGGCGCCGACCTGGTGTGCCGGCGTGCGCGGCCGACCCGGTGTGCCGGCGTGCGCGGAAGTCGGCTCAGCCGATGGCGCGGACTGCTGCGCAGAAGGAGCGGGTCGCCGCGACGGACATTCCGGTGTGCGCGGACGGCGCTGCTGCGGCCGATGCTCCCAGCGTGATTGTCATCTTCATGGCGACCTCCTCTCGACTTCTGATGCGACCTGCGACGCTAGCGCATGTCCGGCGCTCGCGTCAAGCATCCCGGGCGTGTCGCGCCGCCGGCCGGGGCGCCTGACGGGGCGCGCAAGCGCCGTCCGCTACGGTGGACGGGACATCCATCGGCCATGTGGAGGGCGTGCCCATGCACCTGAAGAGCGTCACGCTCAAAGGGTTCAAATCGTTCGCCCAGCCCACGACCTTCGCATTCGAACCGGGCGTGACGGCGATCGTCGGACCGAACGGTTCAGGCAAGTCCAATGTCGTCGACGCCCTCGCCTGGGTGATGGGCGAGCAGGGCGCCAAGACGTTGCGCGGCGGAAAGATGGAGGATGTCATCTTCGCCGGCACCTCGACCAAGGCACCGCTCGGCCGCGCCCAGGTGCAGTTGACGATCGATAACGCCGACGGCGCGCTGCCGATCGACTACGCCGAGGTGACGATCAGTCGCACGCTGTTCCGCAACGGCTCCAGCGAATACGCCATCAACGGCGAGGTGTGCCGGCTGCTGGACGTGCAGGAGCTGCTCAGCGATTCGGGCCTCGGCCGCGAGATGCACGTGATCGTGGGTCAGGGTCGGCTCGACGGAGTGCTGCAGGCGACCCCGGAGGAGCGCCGCGGCTTCATCGAAGAGGCCGCAGGCATCCTCAAGCATCGGCGGCGCAAGGAGAAGACCCTGCGCAAGCTCGACGCGATGGAGGCGAACCTCACCCGGCTCAGCGACCTCGCCGGCGAGGTGCGCCGCCAGCTCAAGCCGCTCGGCCGTCAGGCCGAGCTCGCGCGCGAGGCCGCGGGCATCGCGGCGGTCGTGCGCGACGCGAAGGCGCGACTGTTGGCCGACGAGCTCGTCACGCTGCGCCGGGGGCTCGCCGCACATGCGCAGGGCGAGCAGGAGCGGCACGCCGAACGGCTCGTGCTGCAGGACCGGGCCGAGCAGGTGCGCGGCCGGCTCGAGGCGATCGAGCGCGAACAGAGCGCCGACGCCGTCGACGGCGCCCGCCAGGTGACCTACGCGCTCGAGCAGGCGCAGCAGCGGCTGCGGGCGCTGTTCACCCTCGCCAACCAACGGCTCGCGCTGCTGGGCGACATCGATGCCGACGCCGCCACGGTCACCGTCACCGCCGCCGCCGTCGAGCAGGCGCAGGCGGAGGTGCTGCTGCTGGCCGACGGGGTGCAGCAGGCCGAGGATGCGGCAGCCGCCGCGTCGCGCGATGTCATCCGGGCGCGAGCCGAACTCGACGCCCTCGACGCCGACATCGCGCAGCAGAGCGCACTGGTCTCGGAGCACGACATGCGGCTCACGGCACTGCGCGGTCAGGCGGATGCCGCCGCCTCGGCGCTCGCGGCCGTGCAGGCGGGACTTGCCAGGCAGCAGGCCGCGCTCGACGCCGCGACGGCGCGGCGGCAGGCCGCGCAGGACGATCTCGACGCTCTCGACCCCGAGGCCCAGGCCGAGGCCGGTGCGGGGGAGTTCGCCGCCGCATACGAGCAGGCGCAACGGGAGACGACCGCCGCCGAGACCGCCGTGGCCGAGTTGCGCGACCGGCTGCACGACGCCGAACGGGAGCGCGACGCGCTCAGCGCGCAGGCGGCCGCCCTCACCCGCGCGCTCGAGCTGCGCAACGGCGCGACGGAGCTGCTCGCGCGCGGCGCCGCCGGCGTGCGCGGGCTGGTCGGCGACGCGGTGCAGGTGTCGCCCGGCTACGAGGCGGCGATCGCCGCCGCGCTCGGCCCGGTCGCCGAGGGCGTGCTGGTGGACGCGCACGCCGACGCGGTCGCCGCGGCGGAGCTGGTGCGCGAGCACGACCTCGGCATCGTCGACATCGCCGTCGCCCGCACCGCTCTGCCGGAGACTCCGCCCGCGGCCGTCGAAGGTCTAGTCGCCGCCGCCGGCCTGGTCACGGCCCCCGACGGCGTGCTCGGACACCTGGCGCACGTGTTCGTCGCCGACGACCTGCCGGCCGCCGTCGCCGCCGTGGCCCGGCTGGGCTCGCGCGCGGCCGGTGTCACGATCGTCACCAGGGCAGGGGAGCGGGTGACCGCGCACACACTGCGCGCCGGTGTGGGACAAGGCCGCTCACGACTGGAGCTCGCCGCCGAGCGGGATGTGGCGGCCGGCGCGCTCGGCGGGCTCGAGGAGTCCGCCGCCCAGTTGCGCGACACGCTCGCCGTGCAGTCGGGGCGGCTTGAGGCCGCCCGCAGCCGCACGAAGGCGGCGCTCGATGCCCTGCGCGGTCATGACGCGGCGCTCGCGGCGCTGGCCGAACGGGTCAACCGGGTCACCGTGCGGCACGAGGCCGTCGTGGCGGAGTGCGAACGGCTCACGGCCGGGTTGGTGCAGGCGCAGACCGCCGTCGCCGACGCCGAGTCCGCCGCCCGCCGCGCCGATGCGGCGCTCGCTGCGGCGCAGCAGTCGCCGCGCCCCATCCTCGACGCGTCCGCGCGGGAGCCGCTGCTCGCCGAGCTCGAGGCCGCCAGAGACCACGACATGCGTGCACGGCTCGACGTCGAGACCCTGCGCGAGCGCGTGCGGGCGCAGCAGGCCCAGGCGGCCGCGCTGGCGCGCAGGCGCGAGGCCGAGCACGCCGCCGCTGCCGAAGCGGCCAGGCGCGCCGTGATCCGCCGGGCGCAGCGGGATGCCGCCGCCGCCGTCGTCGACCGGCTCCCGCCGGTGCTCGACTCGGCCGACCGGTCGCTGGCTGCGGCGCGGCTGGAGTTGGGCGAGGCGGAGCAGGCGCGCAGCGCGCAGAACACCGAGCTGGGCGCGCTGCGCGCCGAGGACGCGGAACTGCGCCGGCAGCTGGCGGCGGTGACCGAGGACGTGCACTCCCTCGAGCTGCAGATCCACGAGAAGCGGCTGCACGTGCAGTCGATCGTCGAACGCGCGCTCAGCGAGCTCGGCCTCGACGCCGATATTCTCGTTTCGGAATACGGCCCGGAGCTGCCCGTGCGCGACGACCGCGGCGAGGGCACCGACGCACCATTCGAGCGCACCGGTCAGCTGCGCCGGCTGCAGCACGCCGAGCGCACGCTGGCCCAGCTCGGCCGCGTCAACCCGCTGGCGCTGGAGGAGTACGCCGCGCTCGAGCAGCGGCACGCATTCCTGACCGAGCAGCTCGCCGACCTCACCCAGACGCGCAAAGACCTGCGCACGATCATCGCCGAACTCGACGAGCGGATGCAGGCGATCTTCCTCGCCGCCTTCGAGGACACCCGGATCGCGTTCGGCGAGGTTTTCCCGGTGCTCTTCCCCGGCGGTACGGGCAGCATCGCGCTGAGCGATCCCGACGCCCCGCTCGCCACCGGCATCGAGGTGTCGGTGCGCCCGGCCGGCAAGAAGATCGAGCGGCTGTCGCTGCTCTCCGGCGGCGAGCGCTCGCTGGCTGCGGTGGCGCTGCTGACCGCGATCTTCAAGGCGCGGCCGAGCCCGTTCTACATCCTCGACGAGGTGGAGGCGGCACTCGACGACGCGAATCTGGGGCGACTGCTGGGAGTGTTCGAGCAGCTGCGCAGCT
>CAYLMS010000173.1:0-4502 GCA_964384455.1 uncultured Microbacterium sp.
CCGCCGCTACCTGGGCAGCGCCTTCGACATCCACGGCGGCGGGCTCGATCTGCGCTTCCCGCACCACGAGAACGAGCTCGCGCAGTCCACCGCGGCGGGTGACGAGTTCGCGCGGTTTTGGGTGCACAACGGCCTGGTCACCGTCGACGCCCAGAAGATGTCGAAGTCGCTCGACAACTTCGTGCTCGCCGAGGATCTGCTGCGCCGTCGCTCGCCGCTCGCCGTGCGCTACGCGCTCGCGGCCGCGCACTACCGGTCGAGTCTGGATGTCTCCGACAAGCTGCTCGACGACGCCGAGGCCGCGCTCGACCGCATCCGCACCTTCCTCGAGCGTGCCGAGCGTGCCGACCGTGCCGACCGTGCCGACCGTGCCGAGCGTGCCGACCGTGCCGACCGTGCCGACCGTGCCGACACCGCCGGACACACCGCCACCGCCCTGCCGCAGGCCTTCGCCGACGCGCTCGACGACGACCTGGGCGTGCCGCAGGCGCTCGCCGTGCTGCACGACGCGGTGCGTGCGGGCAACGCGGCACTCGACGCGGGCGATGCGGATGCCGGTGCCCGTGCCGCCGCGCACGTGCGGGCGATGACCGCCGTGCTCGGCATCGACCCCCTCGACCCGCATTGGCGCGTCGGCGGCGGGGCCGAGGCATCCGCCCTCGACGCCCTGGTCACCGCGATGATCGCGCAGCGCGCCGACGCCCGCGCCGCGCGCGATTGGGCGGCGGCCGACCGCATCCGGGATGCGGTCGGCGCAGCCGGGATCACCCTCGAGGACACCGCAGACGCAACGCATTGGAGTCTCAGCGATGGCTAAGCCGCAGCGCCCGGGAGCGGGCAACAGCAAGAAGAAGGGCGCCACCAAAGGCACCGGCGGCAACGGTCGCAAGGCGCTCGAGGGCAAGGGTCCGACGCCCAAGGCCGAGGATCGCGCCTGGCACGTCGCAGGCAAGCGCAAGGCGGCTGCCGAGCGCTACGCCGCCGCCGGCGGGCGCGGCAGGCCGGGGCAGAAGCCGGGGCAGAAGGGCGCCACGGGCGGGTCGCGCACCCCACGGGCCAAGCCCGCCGACGAGACCGAGACCGTCACCGGGCGCAACTCCGTGCTCGAGGCGCTGCGCGCGCGCATCCCGGCCACCGCGCTCTACATCGCGCAGCGGGTGGAGATGGACGACCGGATCAAGGAGATGCTGTCGATCGCGACCCACCGCGAGCTGCCGGTGCTCGAGGTCACCCGGCCCGAGCTCGACCGCATGGCGGGCTTCGACGGCGTGCACCAGGGAGTCGCGCTGAAGGTGCCGCCCTACGTGTACGACCATCCGCAGGATCTGCTCGAACGCATCATCGACCGCGGCGAGCTGCCGCTGCTGGTGGCGCTCGACGGCGTCACCGATCCGCGCAACCTGGGGGCCATCATCCGCTCCACCGCCGCATTCGGCGGACACGGGGTGATCGTGCCGCAGCGGCGGTCGGCCGGGGTCACCTCGGCGGCGTGGAAGACGAGCGCCGGAGCAGCCGCCCGCATCCCCGTGGCCGTCGCCGCGAATCTCACCGCCACGCTGAAAGAGCTGAAGAAGCAGGGCGTGTTCGTGCTCGGCCTCGACGGCGACGGGGAGGTCTCGCTGCCCGCGCTCGCGCTCGCCGACCGGCCGGTGGCCGTGGTGGTCGGCTCCGAGGGCAAGGGGCTGTCCCGCCTGGTCGCCGAGACCTGCGACCAGATCGTGTCGATCCCGATCTCCTCGGCCACCGAGTCGCTGAACGCCGGCATCGCCGCATCCGTCGCGCTCTACCAGGTGTCCACGGTGAGGTCGCGGCTGCCGTAGCCGCTTGACGCAGACCGAACGCGGCTTGACCCAGCGCGCAGGGCGCGGAATGGTCGCGCCCTGCGCGCGTTGCAGCAGGAACACGCCGCGCAGCGGCACAGAGAGAGGAAAAACCCCATGGCACGCATCGTCGTGATCGGAGGCACCGGCTACGCCGGCGGCCACATCGCCGCGGAGGCCGCATCCCGCGGGCACGACGTCACCGTCGTTTCGCGCACCGCCCCGCAGCAGCCTCGTGACGGCGTGCGCTACCTGCAGGGCACTGTGCTCGACCTCGACTCGCTCGCTCCCGCACTGGTGGGTGCCGACGCGGTGGTGTCGGCGATCGCGCCGCGCGGTGACATGACCGACGAGGTGCCCGGCGCGCTGCGGGCGCTCGCCGCACGACTTGCCGGCACGCAGACGCGCCTGGGCGTGGTCGGCGGAGCCATGGGCAGCCTCTCGGCCCCGGGCGGTCCGCGGCTGTGGGACCTCGGGGTGCCTGAGCAGTACCGTCACGAGGCGGGCGTCGGCGTCGAGTCGCTCGAGCTGCTCGAGGCCTCCGACGAGGGCCTCGACTGGTTCCTGGTGCACCCGCCGAAGGTGTTCGGCTCATGGGAGCCCGGTGAGCGCACCGGCCGCTACCGCGACGGCGGCGATGTCGTCGTGGAGGATGCCGAGGGCAACTCCTACATCTCCGGCGCCGACTTCGCGATCGCCTTCGTCGACGAGATCGAGCGCGGCGCACACCGTCGCGCCCGGTTCACCGTCGGCTACTGAGTCACACGAGGTCGCGCCAGTCGACCTCGTCGTCGCCGACGGGGATGCTGCCGGTGATCACCGGCATCGTGAGCGTCTCCGTCGGCGGCCCCATGATCGTCGCCTCGTCGCGCCGGTGGCGCAGCACGTCCTGCACATACGAGCCCACCGCCTCCGCGAGCGGCACCGAGCGGCCGCGCGCCTGCGACATGTACCAGCGATGCTCCAGCAACTGGTGGAACACCTCGGCGGGCTCCAGCTTCGCGCGCAGGTCGAAGGGGATCGCCTTCACGATCGGCTCGAACACCCGCGTGAGCCACTCGTGCGCGAGCATCTCCTCGTCGTCGCCTGACCGTGCGGAGCGTGCACGGAACTCGTCGAGGTCGTTCAGCAGCCTGCGGGCCTGATTCTCCTCGACATCCAGCCCGGTCAGTCGCAGCAGCCGGCGCTGGTGGTGGCCGGCATCGACGACCTTCGGGGTGATCGCCACCCTGGTGCCGTCGGGGTAGGTCTCGATCGACATCTCGCCGATGTCGAATCCGATCGCGTTGAGCAACTGCACCCGCTCGGTGATGCGCCAGGGCTCGGCGGAGGCGAAGGTCTGCGTGCGAGTCAGCACGTCCCACAGCGACCGGTACGACGAGACGATGCCGTCGGCGATGCCGAGCGCGTCGACGCCGCGCTCGAGCCGCCCGCCCGCTTCGAGATCCATGATCTCGCCGGCGATGTTGGTGCGAGCCACGTCGAGGTCGTGCTCGCGCTGCCCGCGTGACAGGCCGGGCTCGTGCAGCTCGCCGGTCTCGGCATCGACGAGGTAGGCGGCGAACTCGCCCGCATCGCGGCGGAACAGCGTGTTCGACAGCGACACATCGCCCCAGAAGAAGCCCACGTTGTGCAGCCGCACGAGCAGCACGGCCAGGGCGTCGACCAGTCGGGTCGCGGTGTCGGGTCGCAGCGTGTGCGTGAACAAGGCGCGATACGGCATCGAGAAGCGCAGGTGCGCGGTGACCAGGGCTGCGGGCAGGGGCTTGCCCGCGGCATCCGTGCGCCCGGCGATCACCGCGACCCGCTCCACGCACGGCGCGTCGAGGCGCGCGAGGTGGCCGAGCATCTCGTACTCGCGGCGCGCCATCTGCTCGGTGGTCTCCTTGACGGCGACCACGCGACCTGACAGATTCGCGAACCGCACCAGGTGGCGGGAGATGCCCTTGGGCAGCCACACGATCTCACTGCTCGGCCAGTCGCCGAGGCCGGTGCTCCACGTCAGTGCCAGCAGGGCGGGGTCGACGGCGCTGGCCGTGATCTGCAGTGCCTGCGTCACATCACTCCTGACCGTGGCCGCGGTGCGAGTGCAGCGGCGCGGGCACCCGTGGGCACCCGCGCCGCGACGGACTCAGGCCGAGGCGATCGCCTTCTCGGAGAGGCGCTCGCCCGACTCCGTGTCGAACACGTGCACGTGTCCGGGCACCGGGGCCAGCACGACGGTGTCGCCCGCGTTGGGGTGACGGCGGCCGTCGACGCGAGCGACCAGGTCGGTGCGCTTGCCCGCGACATCCGCGTGCCCGTACAGGTAGCCGTCCGCGCCGAGCTCTTCGACGAGGTCGACCGCCACCTGCAGGCCGCTACCGCCGGCGGGCACGACCTGGATGTCCTCGGGTCGCACGCCGATCGTGACCTGGCGGCCGGTGGCGCGGCTCAGCGTGGCTGCCTCGACCGGCACCACGAGGCTGCCGAAGTTCACACCGCCCTCGGTGAGATCGACCGGGAACAGGTTCATCGCGGGCGAGCCGATGAAGCCGGCGACGAACACGTTCTGCGGCTTCTCGTAGAGGTCGCGCGGCGTGCCCACCTGCTGCAGCAGGCCGTCCTTCAGCACGGCGATGCGGTCGCCCATGGTGAGCGCCTCGGTCTGGTCGTGCGTGACGTAGACGGTGGTGACGCCGA
>CAYLMS010000174.1:0-4491 GCA_964384455.1 uncultured Microbacterium sp.
GGATCACCGGGTTGAAGATCGAGTTCCACTCCTGGTACTCGTCGTAGTTACGGAACACGTAGAAATTGTTCGACACCTTGTCCACTTCGGGATCGGGGAACACCAGCGGACTGTTCGCCGTGTCGGCATCGCCGATCACGTTGAGGATGTAGTCCTTCGCAGCCGGCACGGGGCACACATAGGCCACCGAGTCGGCGACCATCCCGGCGATCTCGGGCGTGTAGTAGAAGTTCATCCACTCCAGCGCATCGACCGGGTGCTCCGCCTGCATGGGGATCATCATGTTGTCGTGCCAGATCATCTGGCCTTCCTTCGGGATGACGAACTTCAGGTGCTTCGACCCGCTGGCCTGCGCCTGGAACACATCGCCCGACCAGGCCTGCGAGACCCAGATGTCGCCGTTCTGCACCTTGTTGATGTAGCTCTGGTCGAAGTACCCGGCGACGTTCGGCTGCACCTTCTTGAGCCACTCCGCCGATTTGCGCCAGTCGGCGGGGGTCGACCGCACCGGCGTGACCCCGGTGGCCAGCAGGCCCGCCGAGCCGAGCTCGGTGTTGTCGCTCATCATGCCGACGCGACCCTTGAACGCCGGATCGAGCAGATCCTGGAAGCTCGTCACCGGCTTCGGCGCGAGCTTGGTGTTGTAGACCAGCCCGGTGAAACCGGTCTGCCACACCACCGAGTGGCGGTTCAGCGGGTCGTACGGCGGGTTCTTCACGTTCTCAGCAGCGTTGATGCGGAAGTTGGGCAGCCGGCTGTGGTCGAGCTGCATCACGAAGCCGTTGCCGATCATCTCGGTGAGCTCCCAGCCGTTGGTCATGACGACGAGGTCGTAGCCGATCGACTGATGGGCGCGGAGCTGCGGCGCCACAGTGGCGTAGAACGGGGCGTTGTTCTGAATCACCGCCTGGTAGTTCACCTTGATGCCGGTGCGCTTGGTGAACAGCTCCAGCGACGGGTACTTGCCCTTGTTCTGATCGATGTACAGCGGCCAGTTGGCGAAGTTCAGCACGCCCTTCTTGTGCTGCTTCGCCCAGAACGCCGGCCAGTCCACGTGCGGCTGGGTGCCTGCCCCGGTCGAGCCCTTGATGCCGCAGCCGGCCAGCGTCGCCGCCAATGCCATGCCGCCGATCCCGGCCGCCGCACCGCGCAGCAACGCGCGCCGCGACAGTCGCGACTCGGTGAGCCCGCGCAGCAGCGCCGGATCCAGTTCGGTCATCGGGCCACCGTCCGCACCGTGTCGGTCACCGGCGCGGCCGCGGGCACGCTGTCCGCGGCCGACGGCAGCAGGAAGGCGTGCGCGGCATCCCAGCCCACCAGCACCTGCTCGCCCGGCCGGGCGCGATCGGCGATGTCGAGGTTCTGCGCGAACGCGCGCAGCATCCCGCCCCACGCGGTGTCGATCTCGTATTCTGTGCTCGCCCCCAGATAGCTGGCGCTGCGCACGGTGCCGCGCACCTGGTTGACGCCGGCGGCGGCGCCGTCAGCGAGGGCGACCCGGAGCTTCTCGGGTCGCAGCCCCACGCGGGCGTCCTGCTGGGCGATCGCGCGCGAGTCGTCGGCGCTGAGCTCGACCGGCGTGCCGTCCGGCAGGCGCAGCACGGCGGTGCTGTCGAAGTCGACCGGCAGGATGTTGCATGAGCCGAGGAACTCGGCGACGAACTGGGTCGCCGGGCGGTCGTACACGCGGCTCGGCGCACCCATGTCCTCGATGCGTCCGCCGTTCATCACCGCCAGTCGATCGGCCATCGACATGGCCTCGTTCTGGTCGTGCGTCACGTACAGGAACGTGATGCCCACCTCCTGCTGGATGCGCTTGAGCTCGATCTGCATCGACTTGCGGATCTTCGCGTCGAGCGCGCCCATGGGCTCGTCGAGCAGCAGCACGCTGGGCTCGTTCACCAGCGCGCGCGCCAGCGCCACCCGCTGCTGCTGCCCGCCCGACAACTGGTGCGGGCGGCGCTTCTCGAACCCGGCGAGGCCCACCAGCGACAGCATCCGGCTGACCCGGCGGGACGCGTCGCCCGACGGCACATGCTTGCGCCGCAGGCCGAATGCCACATTGTCGGCGACCGTCATGTGCGGGAACAGCGCGTACGACTGGAACACCGTGTTCACGTCGCGCCGGTACGGCGGAAGGGTGGTCACGTCTTTGCCGCCGAGCAGGATGCGGCCCTCGCTGGGCAGCTCGAATCCGCCGACCATGCGCAGCGTCGTGGTCTTGCCGCAGCCCGACGGGCCGAGCAGGGCGAAGAATTCGCCCTGACCGAGTTCGAGGTCGATGTCGTGCACGGCGCGGGTGTTGTCGAACACCTTGCTCACGTGCTCCAGCGCCACGGCGGGCGGTGCGGCGGGTTGCGTCACTTGGACCTCCAGCTGATCGGTTCGCTCGCATCACGCCGGAGGTGCTGCGCGTCCTCGTCGCAGATGCCTGTTCATTGTCACGCCGTGGGCGCGCCGATCACGGGCGGATCCGTCGCGGCCCTTGCGGCATGCCGGACAGTTTGTCCGCCCGAATGCAAGGCGCGGCATGCGCCTAGACTCGGCGGGTGACCTCGTCCGACCCGCGCCGCGCCGATCTCGACAAGGATCCGGCCCGGGTGGCCGGCATGTTCGACGAGGTCGCGCGCCGGTACGACCTCACGAACGACGTGCTCAGCCTGGGCAGCGACCGGCTGTGGCGCATCGCCACGACCCGCGCCGTCGCGCCCCGCGCGGGGCAGCGCGTGCTCGACCTGGCCGCGGGCACGGGCGCCTCGAGCGTGGTGCTCGCCCGCGCCGGCGCCGAAGTGGTCGGCGCCGACTTCTCCGCCGGCATGATCGCCGAGGCGCGCCGCCGCTACGGCGCCCGACCGCACCTGAGCTTCGTGCAGGCCGACGCCACCGCGCTGCCCTTCGCCGACGGAGAGTTCGACGCCGTCACCATCTCGTTCGGGCTGCGCAATGTGAACGACCCGGCACAGGCGCTCGCCGAGATGCGCCGGGTGGTGCGCCCGGGCGGCCGGCTCGTCGTGTGCGAGTTCTCGCATCCTGTCTCGCCCGCCTTCGCGGCGCTGTACCGCTTTTACAACGGCCGCGTGCTGCCCGTGGTGGCGAAGGCGATCAGTTCGAACGCCGAGGCATACGAGTACCTCGACGAGTCGATCGCCGCCTGGCCTGACCAGCGCACCCTCGCCGGCTGGATCCGTGCTGCGGGGTGGACCGATGTGGCCTGGCGCAACCTCACCGGCGGCATCGTGGCGCTGCACCGCGCGCTCGCGCCGGAGGACTGAGCAGGCCGCGCGGGTAGGCTTGACCCGTGACACCGAGCCACTCCACGCCGGGCTCGCGCCTGGCGAGCAGCCTCGGCCTGACCGACCGCGTCTTCGCGGGACCGCGGTCGCGCACTCTGCTGCGCACGGTGGAGGCGGGGCTGGAGCGGGTGGAGCAGAGCCTCGCGCACGAGTTGCGCGTCGCCGACTCGCTCGCCGACGCCACCAGCCGCTATCTGTACGAGGCGGGCGGCAAGCGGGTGCGCCCGATGCTGGCGCTGCTCACCGCACAGCTCGGCGATGGCACGACGGATGCCGTCATCGACGGTGCGACCGCGCTGGAGATGACCCACCTCGGCTCGCTCTACCACGACGATGTGATGGACGGCGCCGACGTGCGGCGCGGCGTGCCGAGTGCGCACGCGGTGTGGGGCAACAACGTCGCCATCCTCACCGGCGACCTGCTGTTCTCGCGGGCGAGTCAGATCATGGCACGGCGCGGCGAGCGCGCCATCCAGCTGCAGGCCGACACCTTCGAGCGGCTCGTGCTCGGGCAGATGCACGAGACCGTGGGCCCGGCTCCGGGTGAGGACCGGGTGGCCTTCTATCTGCAGGTGCTCGCCGACAAGACCGGGTCGCTGATCGCGGCCGCCGCGCAGGCCGGCGTGGTGTTCTCGAACGGACCGGAGCAGCTGCGCGCGCCGGTCGTGCAGTTCGGCGAGAAGGCGGGGGTCGCGTTCCAGTTGCTCGACGACGTGCTCGACCTGTCGAACGACCCCGAAGCGACCGGCAAGGTGCCAGGCACCGATCTGCGCGCGGGCGTGCCGACCATGCCCTACCTGCTGCTCGGTGAGCGCACGGATGCCGCATCGGTCGCGCTGCGCGGGCGCATCGACGCCGGTGTCGACCGCATCGCCGGCGGGGCGGATGCGGCGATCCTCGACGCGGAGCTGGCGGAGCTGCGCGATCACGAGGCGACCGCAGCGACCCTGGCGCTCGCGCACGACTGGTCGCAGCAGGCGATCGACGCGCTGGCGCCGCTGCCGCAGGGGGCGGTGCGCGAAGCGCTCACCCGCTTCGCGCAGGCCGTCGCCGATCGTTCGAGCTGACTTCGGAAGGAATCATGACCACGCTCAGGCTGGCCATCGTCGGCGCGGGCCCCGCCGGCATCTACGCCGCAGACATCCTGCTCAAGGCCGAGCGCGCGTTCGACGTGTCGATCGACCTGTTCGACCGGCTG
>CAYLMS010000175.1:0-4487 GCA_964384455.1 uncultured Microbacterium sp.
AGAACCCGCTCGAGATGGAGGGCACATACGCCCTGCCCGAGGCGCAGCGCGACCGCTTCATGATGCGCATCTCGATGGGCTACCCCGATGCGCGCTCCGAGGCACTGATGCTGCGCCAGCGCGACCGGGAGAACCCGCTCGACGCGGTGCGCCCGATCGCCACGGCGACCGATGTCGCCCGCCTGGTGGAGTGGGCGCGAGAGGTGCACGTCGCCCCCGCGCTGGAGGAGTACGCGGTCTCGCTCGCGCACGCCACCCGCAACCACCCCGAGCTGCGACTGGGCGCCAGCCCGCGCGCCACGCTGCAACTGGTGCGAGCGGCCAAGGTGTGGGCGGCGCTCGACGGGCGCGACTTCGTCATCCCCGACGACGTCACGGCGCTGCTGCCGACGGTGTTCGCGCATCGGCTGATCCCGACCAGGGCCGCGACCGGCACGCACGCGCGCACGGCGGGCGACAGCATCCGCGAGGTGCTCGCCCAGCTCGCCGCGAGCGTGCGGGTGCCGGTGGCGGCGAAGGCCTGACGTTCGGACGAGGCCGATGAACCGAGCGTGGCCGCTGACGATCCGGGGCACCGGGGCGCTCGTGCTGGCGCTGTGCTGCTTCCTATTCGCCGGCCGCATGGGCGTAGGCGAACTGGTCTATTTCGGCGTGCTGCTGCTGGCGGTGATCGCCGCAGCCGTCGCGTCGCTGTGGCTGGCCAGGCGCACGGATGCCGTGGTGCGCACGCTGTCGACCGAGGTGGCCGCCGTCGGGCGCACCTCCCTCATGACGGTGCGGGTGGCGGTGCGCTCGGCCGTGCCGAGTCCGCCAGGGCGGTGGTCGGATGCGCTGCCCGAGACCCTCGCGGGCGACGCTGCCGGGGTGTTCCCAGCGCTCGGGTCGGGGCTGCGGATCGACGAGCGGATCGTGGAGCTGACGTATGAGGTGCGCGGGGTGCACCGGGGGGTGCTGACCGTGGGCCCGCTGCGCATCACCGGTAGCGACCCGTTCGGCCTGGCACGCCGGCTGCGGACCGTCGGCGCCACGACCGCCGTCACCGTGGTGCCCGCGCTGATCGACCTGCCGCCGATCAGCGGATTCGCCGGCGCCGCCGGCGGCATCCTGCACACCACCACCGAGCAGCTGGGGCAGGGCGCCGACAACCTGGTGGCGCGGCCGTATCTTCCGGGCGACTCGATGCGCCGCATCCACTGGCGCGCCACCGCGCACCGCGACGAGCTGATGGTGCGCCAGGAGGAGCAGGAGGCCACCCCCGAGGCGACCGTCGTGCTCGACCGCAGCGGCCGGCGCTACGGCGGCGGCGCGACGCGCAAGGCCGGCGCCGATGCCGCGTTCGAGACCGCGGTGACGATGGCGGTCTCGGCGGCGGCGCGGCTCGCCAAGGAGGGGTACAGCGTGTCGGTGATCGATGCCGACGGCACCGCGCTGACCTCGCTGCTCGACGGCGGCGACGGCGGCGAGATCGACGCGATGCTGGTCGACTTCGCGAGTCTGACCGCCTATCGCGACGACCGCCTCGGGGTGCTGCCCGCCCGCTTCGCCGGGGTGACCACCGGCCCCGTCGTGCTGATCACAGGACGCTGCGATGAGGCGGATGCCGCGGCCCTGGCGCCGATCGCACACCACTCGAGCATGCCCGTGCTGCTGACGGTCGCCCCCGAGGGCGAGGCGCTGGATGTCGCGGCCGAGGCGGGCTGGCGGTGCACGGCGATCCGGCCCGGCGCCGATCTGCTGGGCGCCTGGGCCGCGGTCGCCGACCGGGGAGCGGGCCATGTCGTCCGCTGAGCGGGGCGCCCCGGTGGCTCCATCGCCCCGCCGGGCGGTCGCCGCCGAAGCGCCCCGCCATGCGCCCGACGTGATGCTCGCCGGGGCCGCCTACCTGTCGCTGATGGCGGCGGTGTTCCCGCTCGTGCGGGTGGTGGACCCCGGCCTGTGGACCCTGGGCACCCTCGTGGTGGCCGCCGTCGTGCTGGCCGCGGGCGTGCTCGCGCGGCGGTTCGCCGCGCCGCCGCTCGGCGTGACGGCGATCGAGGCGGCCGTGTGGCTGGTGCTGGTCACGCTCTTGTTCCTGCGCGACACGGCGTTCGCCGGCGTCATCCCGCTGCCTGCATCGCTCGGCGAGGCGGTCGAACTGGCGCAGTCCGCGTTCGCGCACATCATCTCCGGCTCTGCCCCGCTGACTGCCGGCACGCCGCTGTCGTTCCTCATCGTCGCGAGCGTCGGTGCGCTGGCGATCGTGGTCGACCACGTCGTGATCACGGCCCGGATGCCGCTGCTCGCCGCCGTCGGCCTGATCGCGGTGTCGCTCATCCCCGCGATCGCCGTGCCGGGCGACGTGGACGTGTTCGCGTTCGTGCTGCTGGCCGCGAGCATGCTGCTGCTGCTGCGCACCGAGACGCGCGGGCGGGAGCAGGCCGCTGCGCGTGCGGCGGCGCGTGCGGCCGCGCGGTCGGCCCTGCGACACGGCCGGGAGGGGAGCGTGGCGGCGGCCGCCACGGGCATCGGTGCGATCGCGGTGGTGGTCGCGCTGGTCGCCGCACCCCTGCTGCCTGCCGCGACCCCCGGCGGGGCGGGGCTCGGCGGCACGTTGAACTCGATCGACCCGACGCTGCAGCTGGGCGCCGACCTGCGGCGGCCGGCGAACACCGAGGTGCTGCAACTGACGACGGATGCGACATCCGCCCCCTACCTGCGGGCCGCGACCCTCTCGTCCTTCGACGGCAAGGTGTGGCGGCCCGACACCGGACGGCTGTATCCGCTCGCACAGCCGGGGGCCTTCGCGCCGCTGGGGGTGGACGCCGACGTGCGGGTGATCCAGTACAAGACCGACATCCGCATCGCCAATCTGGTGAGCACGTGGTTGCCCCTGGCCTACCCGGCCACCGCCGTCTCCGGGCTCAGCGGCGACTGGGGGGCGCTTCCGGGCAACCGCACCGTCGTGGGCACCAACACCAACACCAGCGGACAGCACTACTCCGTGACCTCACGCGTGCCGCGACCTACGCTCGAGCAGATCGAGGCGTCGCATTCGGTGGGCGTGGCGGTCACCGACTCCGATCAGTCGCTGCCCTTGAGCACTCCGGAGATCGTCGTGCGCACGGCGGTGCAGGTCACCGCCGTGGCGACGACCGACTACGACAAGCTCATCGCGATGCAGAGCTGGTTCCGCTCGAGCGCGTTCCGGTACTCGCTGCGGGCCCCCGTCGAGCAGGGCTTCGACGGCACGGGTGTCGATGCGGTGGCGAAGTTCCTGCAGGTGCGCGAGGGTTACTGCATCCACTTCGCGAGCGCCTTCGCGCTGATGGCGCGCACGCTCGGGATGCCGTCGCGGATCGTGGTCGGCTACCTGCCGGGCACCGCGTCGACCGACGCGACCACGCACCAGACCGTGTACACCGTGATGAGCTCGCAGCTGCACGCGTGGCCTGAGGTGTACTTCGCCGGCATCGGCTGGGTGCCGTTCGAGCCGACGAACAGCCTCGGCACGCCTACCGCGTTCACCCCGGCAGCCGACAGCGGGGCGGACACCGGCGGAAAGGATGTCGGCGCCACCCCCGCGCCGAGCAGCTCGGCGCGGCCGAGCGCGCGGCCGCTGCCAGGCAACGCCGACAACAGCGACGGCCAGGCGGGGTCGGCGAGCGCGATCGTGCGGCCGGGACCGTGGCTGGCGACGGCACTGGCGATCGTGCTGCTGCTGGCGGCTCCGGCACTGGTGGGCGAGTTCCGGCGGCGCGATCAGCGCGCGGGGGCGCGCGGCGGGGATGCCGTGGCCGCGTGGCGCGGCTTCCAGGACACAGCGATCGACTTGGGCATGACGGCACCCGCCGGTGAGTCGCCGCGGGCGTTCGGGGCACGCATGATCGCCGAGGGCGGTGCACCCGAGGAGGCGACGTGGGTGCTGATCGAGGCGATCGAGCGCACCAGCTATTCGCCGTACCGCGGCCGCTACGGCCCCGACCTCGATGACGCTTTGACGGCCGTGCGCGCGGGCATGCTGGCGCACGCGGGCCGGGCGCAGCGGGTACTCGCCGTGCTCGCGCCGCGCTCGCTGGTGATGCGACCGGGCAGTCAGTACGCGGCCGGACGGGTGCGCGGGCGGTAGCCAGGAGCGGGTGCGGGCTGCGGCGCCGCACGGCATCCGCTGAGGTCGGTGCTGCGCCGCGGTATCCGGCGCGCTGCGGGGTGGGCGTGGTGTGCGTGTGCGGCTTCGGGCGCGCGGCGGCTTCGGGCGCGCGCTGTGCGCTGTGCCGCGGCATCCGGTCGAAGCGAGCCGCCTGCGCCGGGTAGGATGAGTGATCGTCCCCGGTTGCCGCGCTTCGCTCGTGGCGGGCGGGGTGCCAGGAGGATTCGCCTAGTGGCCTATGGCGCACGCTTGGAAAGCGTGTTGGGTGAAAGCCCTCGGGGGTTCGAATCCCCCATCCTCCGCCCTTGTGATGAGTCGCGACATAGGAGACATCTGAGTCGCGTCATAGGAGACATCAAGC
>CAYLMS010000176.1:0-4478 GCA_964384455.1 uncultured Microbacterium sp.
CCGCTGCCCGAGGCGCAGCTCGACCGCTTCCTGCTCAAGCTGATCGTCGATGTGCCGGCGCGCGACGCCGAGCTCGACGTGCTGCGCCGCCACGCGGGCGGGTTCACGCCGGGCGACCTCGACGCGGCGGGCCTTCGCCCGGTCGTCGGGGTCGCCGAGATCCACGCGGCGCAGCGCGCGGCGGCCGCGGTGGAGGTCGCCGACGACGTGCTCGGCTACGTGGTCGACCTGGCCAGGGCCACCAGGCAGAGCCCGTCGGTGCAGCTGGGCGCGAGTCCCCGCGCGGCGACCGCGCTGCTGGCGGCGGCGAAGGCGTGGGCGTGGCTCGGCGGGTACCCGGCGATCACGCCCGACCATGTGCAGACGATGGCGGTGCCGGTGTGGCGCCATCGGCTGCGGATGCGCCCGGAAGCCGAGATCGAGGGCGTGTCGGCCGACGCCATCCTGCGCTCGGTGCTGCAGCAGACACGGGTGCCGATCTGACATGCACCTCACGGGACGACTCGTGCTGCTCACCGCGCTCGGCGTCGCGCCGGTCGTGCTGCTCACTGCGACCGCGCGCCCGGCCGACGCCACCCCCGTCGCCTGGATGGCGACCGGGGGCTGGCTGGCGCTGTGCGCGCTGCTGGCGACGGCCGATGCCGTGGCGGCGGCGAGCCCCCGCCGCGTGCGGGTGGCACGCGACATCCCGCACCGCGCCCGCCTGGGCGAGCGGATCGAGACCCGCCTGCTGCTGACCAACACGGGCAGGCGTCGGCTGCGCGGCACGCTGCGCGACGCGTGGCAGCCCACGGCGGGCGCACCGCACGGCCGGCTGGCGCTGGACCTGCCCGCCGGCGAGCGGCGCAGCCTCGTGCTGCCGCTGCGGCCGCGTCGGCGCGGCGAGCGCACCACGGGCTTCGTGGTGATCCGCTCGGCCGGCCCGCTGGGCCTGGCCGGCCGGCAGGCGGTGCTGCACGCCCCCGGCGCGCTGCGCGTGCTGCCGCCGTTCCACTCGCGCCGCCACCTGCCCTCGCGCCTGGCGCGGCTGCGCGAACTCGACGGCAACACCAGCGTGCAGGTGCGCGGGGCGGGCACCGAGTTCGACTCGCTGCGCGAGTACGTGCGCGGCGACGACGTGCGCGCCATCGACTGGCGCGCCACCGCCCGGTCGGGCGCCACCATGCTGCGCACCTGGCGGCCCGAGCGCGACCGGCACGTGGTGATCGTGATCGACACCGGTCGCACGTCGGCGGCGCGGGTGGGCGACGGGGTGCGGCTGGATGCGGCGATGGAGTCGGCGCTGCTGCTGTCGGCGCTCGCGAATCGCGCGGGCGACCACGTGCACCTCGTGATGTTCGACCGGCTGGTGCGGGCACGGGTCACCGGGGTCGACGGGCCGGGCCTGCTGGCCGCACTGGTCGACGCCATGGCGCCGGTGGAGCCGCAGCTGATCGACACCGACTGGGATGCCGCGTTCGCCCAGGTGCGCCGGCTCACGTCGCGGCCGGCGCTCGTGGTGGCGCTCACCGCGCAGGATGCCCCGGAGTCGGCGCGCGGCTTCCTCGCCTCGCTCGGCCAGCTGCCGCGCGGCGCGCGGCTGGTGGTCGGCTCGGTGACCGACGCGGGACTGTCGGCGGCGGTCGCCGACCGCGGCACCGCCGACGACGTGTACCGGGCGGCGGCGGCCGAGAAGACCAGGCAGGATGCCGCGCTGGTGGCCGCGGCGATCGCGCGCGCCGGGGGCGAGGCGATCGCCGACGAGCCCGAACTGCTGCCGCCGCGCATCGCCGACCGCTACCTCGCGCTGAAGGCGGCCGGGCGGCTGTGAGCGGTCAGCCGGCGACGAGGCGCTCGGTGCCCGCCTCGTACTCGGTGAGGTCGCCGGTCTCGCCGGCGCGGTGCGCCCGCCGGCCGAGCACGAGCATGTAGGCCAGGAACAGCGCCAGCGCCGCGGCGCCGATGCCGAGTTTCGCCCACACGGGCAACGGCCCGCCGGTGACGAACCCCTCGATCGTCCCCGCTCCGGCCAGCGCGAACACCAAGCCGATCGCGATCACCCCGAGCGAACGGCCTGCCTGCGCGAGCGCTGCGCCGCGGCTGCGCCGCCCCGGCGCCACCCAGGCCCAGAAGATGCGCAGGCCCGCTGCGGCGGCGACGAACAGGCATGTGAGCTCCAGCATCCCGTGCGGCAGGATCGAGGCGAAGAACACATCCCCACGGCCGTACGCGAACAGCACCGCCCCGGCCACCCCTACGCCGATGGCGTTCTGCATGATCATCCACACCGGCCACAGCCCGGTCGCACCGAACAGCACGCACTGGGCGGCGATCCAGGCGTTGTTGGTCCACACCGTGCCGGCGAAGACGGCGGCGGGGTTGCGCGTGTAGTAGTCGGTGAAGGTGTGCTCGGCGTACCGGCGCAGGTCGGCCTTCTCGCCGAGCGCTGCGAGCGCCGCCGGGTCCTGCGAGATCCACAGCGCCGCGAGCGCGGCCACCACGACGAAGCCGACCGCGACCGCGAGGGTGAGCACACGCACCCGGTACAGCGCGGCGGGCAGTTGCAGCAGGAAGAACCTGGGCAGCGCGCGCAGCGCGTTCTGCGGCACGCCGGTCAGCTGCAGCCGGGCCCGCCCGAGCAGGGTCGACACGTGGTCGCCGGTGACCGTGCGGCCTGCGGACGTCTTGATGTCGGCGAGGTCGGCCGACGCGGAGCGGTAGCGGGCGACGAGTTCGTCGACCTCGGCGCCCGACAGCGAGCGCGAGCGGCCCAGCTCCCCCAGGCGCGCCCACTCGGCGCTTCGCACGTCGGTGAGCGCGTCGAGATCCATGTGGTTCACTGTAGCCATGTCCGCGCCGCCTGCACCGGTCCGTCGCGCGGTGGTCGCGGTGGCGCAGGACGAGGTGCTCACCGGCGAAGCGGTCGCGCTGGACGTGCAGCCGCTGGGCTTCTTCCTGCGCTGCCTCGGCGCGCTGATCGACATGATCGCGACCATCGCCGTGTTCCTGGCGCTCGCGTCGGGCGTCGGCTGGCTGGCCGCGGGCCGGCTGCTGCCAAAGGGCACCGACGGGATCGTGAACATCGCGTTGGCGGTGCTGGTGCTGGTCGTGCTGCCGACGGCGGTGGAGACCGCCACCCGCGGACGCAGCCTGGGCAAGCTCGCCGTGGGCGGCCGCATCGTGCGCACCGACGGCGGCGCCAGCGGGTTCCGCCAGGCCTTCCTGCGGGCGCTGGTCGGCGTGCTGGAGATCTGGATGACCGTCGGCGCGCTCGCCGCGCTGGTGGGTGCGTTCACACCGCGCTCGCAGCGGCTCGGCGACCTCATCGCCGGCACCTACAGCGAGCGCACCCGCGCACCCGCGCTGCCCGCCCCAGCCCCTCCGCTGCCCGCGGGCATGGAGGGCTGGGCCGCGATCGCCGACGTGGGCAGGCTGCCCGACCGGCTCGCCCGGCGGATCGCGCAGTTCGTGCGGCAGGCGCACGCCCTCGACCCGGCGGCGCGGCAGCGGCTGGCCGCCACGCTCACGGCCGAGGTGCAGGCGTTCGTGGCGCCGATGCCCGACGTGCCGCCCGAGGTGCTGCTGCTCGCGGTGGTCGCGGTGCGCCGCGACCGCGAGCACACCGCGCTGCTGCGCAAGCAGGATCGGGTGTCGGCGCTGACCGCGGGGCTCGCGCCTGGGCGGGAGCCGCCGGCGCCTCAGTAGCGGTAGTGCTCGAGCTTGTAGGGCCCCGCGACCGGCACGCCGAGGTAGTCGGCCTGGGCCGGGCTCAGCTCGGTGAGCCGCACCCCGAGCGCCGCCAGATGCAGCCGCGCCACCTTCTCGTCGAGCAGCTTCGGCAGCACGTGCACCGCGGTGGGGTACCGCTCGGGGTGCGTGTACAGCTCCAGCTGGGCCAGCACCTGGTTGGCGAACGACGCGCTCATGACGAAGGACGGGTGCCCGGTGGCGTTGCCCAGGTTGAGCAGCCGTCCCTCGCTGAGCACCAGCACGCTGCGGCCGTGCGGCAGCCGCCACTCGTGCACCTGCGGCTTGATCTCGACCTTGACGGCCCCCGGCAGCGCCTCGAGCCCGGCGATGTCGATCTCGTCGTCGAAGTGGCCCACGTTGCCGACGATCGCGAGGTGCTTGAGCGCCAGCAGGTGCGCCACCGTCACGACGTCGCGGTTGCCGGTGCCGGTGATCACGAGGTCCACCTCGCCCGCCACGTCGTCGAGCCTGGCCACCTGGAAGCCGTCCATCGCCGCCTGCAGCGCGCAGATCGGGTCGATCTCGCCGACGATCACGCGGGCGCCCTGGCCGCGCAGCGCGTCGGCGGCACCCTTGCCCACGTCGCCGTAACCGGCCACGAACGCCACCTTGCCGCCGATCAGCACGTCGGTGGCACGGTTGATGCCGTCGGGCAGCGAATGACGGATGCCGTAGCGGTTATCGAACTTCGACTTGGTGACCGAGTCGTTGACGTTGATCGCGGGGAACAGCAGCCCGCCCGCAGCGGC
>CAYLMS010000177.1:0-4446 GCA_964384455.1 uncultured Microbacterium sp.
CGCTCGTGCAGCGCGGTGAGCTCGGCGTGAGCCGCGGTGGCGGCCTCGGCCGCCGCCGCGGCCGCATCGCTGTCCCGCCGCGCGGACTTCACTCGGTCGTCGGCGCGCGCGGCTGCGTGGCGCAGCGCCTCGAGCCGGCCCACAACGTCAGTGACCGGCTCCGCGACACCGGCCGCCGGGGCACCGAACCCGTGCTCGGCGACACGACGCTCCGCGGCATCCAGCAGCAGTCGCTGCCGCATGTCGGCCGCGCCCACCAGTTCGGACGCCGCCCGCCTGCGCTGCTCCAACAGCTCCTGGTAGTCGCCGTACCTGCGTGAACCGAACAGCGTGCGCAGCAGCGTCTGCCGGTCGTCGTTGCGGGCCAGCAGGAACTGTGCGAACCGGTTCTGCGCCAGCAGGATCACCTGCAGGAACTGCTGCTGGTTCAGCCCGAGTACCCGGTCGAGCTCCAGCGCGACCTCGCGCGGCCGCGCGGCCACACCGACCCAGTCGTCGCCCTCACGACGCTCCAGCACGGCGGCATGCGGCTGCGTCGTGGTGCCTGTGCCGCGGGCTTTGGGTCGCTCGTACTCCGGCGCGCGCGTCACCCGCCAGCGGGTGTCGCCCACGGTGAACTCCAGCACCACCTGGCTGGGGTCGCCCGGCGCGCAGTGGTCGCTGCGCACCTGCCGGTCGGCACCGTCGTAGCGCGGCACCCCGCCGTAGAGGGCGAAGCACACGCCGTCGAGAATGCTGGACTTGCCCGCGCCGGTGCGCCCTGCGATCAGGAAGATGCCGTCGTCGTCGAAGGCGTCGAAATCGACCACCTGCCGGTCGCGGAACGGCCCGAAGCCGGTCAGCTCCAGCCGATGCAGCTTCACGCCGACGCCTGCGCCACAGCGTGCGCGCCGAGCAACTCGCGCACGAGTTCGCGTTCGCCGTCGGTGGCGGCGACCCCGCCGCGCACGTGCGCGAGGAAGGTGTCGACCAGCTCGACCTCGTCGCGCGCCTCGCCGACGCGCGCCGCGAACGTGCGCCCGTCGGCGGCTGTCGCACCCACGGGGGTGTGGCGCACCTGCGCGCAGTAGGGGAAGCGCGCCTGCAGACGGCGCATGACGTCGATCTGGGCGGCGGTGTCGGTGTAATCGGCGCGCACCCAACTCGCCTCGGCGCCCGCGAAGCGCTCGTCGTGCAGCAGTTCGTCGAGCGTGCCGCGCAGCGTGGCCAGCGGGCGCGGCACGGGCAGCGGCAGCCACGTCGCCTCCTCGAATCCGGCGGCACCGAGCTCGACCAGCCAGGAGCCGCGCGGTGCGCTCTCGCCGAAGCCGTAGTGCAGCGGCGCCCCGCTGTAGCGCACCCGCGGCGACAGCGTGCTGCGGCCATGAATGTGCCCCAGGGCGACGTAGTCCGGTCCGTCGAAGGTCGACAGCGGCACCACGTCGAGCCCGCCCTGCTGGATGTCGCGCTCCACGTGCGGGGTCGGCGCGGTCTCGACGGCGCCGCCGACAGCGAAGCAGTGGGCCATGGCCACCGAACGGCCGCCGCGAGCGGCGGCATCCGCGCGCACCAGTGCCATGGCGTGCGCGAGGGTCTGTGCCTGGGTGCGCAGCTCGACGCCCTCCCAGCGGTGTCGCACGAGCACCGGCTCGAGATAGGGGATGCCGTACACGTGCATCGCGCCGTGCTCGTCGTGGAGCGTGACCGGCGTGCCCACCGACAGCGGATCGGTGAGCACGTGCACGCCGTCGCGCAGCAGGGCGGATTGGAAGCCGAGCCGTGCCGCCGAGTCGTGGTTGCCACTGGTGACCACCACCGCCGCCCCCGCGTCGCGCAGCCCGGCGAGGGTGTCACTGAGCAGCGTGTAGGCGGCTGCCGCCGGCGTCGCCGAGTCGAACACGTCGCCCGCCACCAGCACCAGGTCGACGTGGTGCTCGCGCACCTGCGCGACGAGCGCATCGAGCACCTCGCCGAGGAACCCCAGGGTGGGACTGCCGTGGAAGGTGCGCCCGATGTGCCAGTCGGACGTGTGCAGGATGCGCATACCTCCACGCTAGGCAGGGGATGCGACAGCGCGGGCAGGCGCACCGCCGTTCCGGGCGCGGCGCGCCGCGTACGGCGTGCCGCGGCGGGTCACGGCTCGGTGTCGTCGTGCGTGACCACGCGGCTCAGCTCCACACCGCCCGCCGGCAGCACCCAGTAGTGCAGCCGGCGCGCGGCGGGGGTGCGGTGCTCGATGTAGATGCGCCAGCACTTCGCGCCGTCGGCGCGCACCACATCGCGGGCGTGCGCGCCCTCGCCGTCGCGCAGCGGGTGCGCCTCGCGCGCAGGCAGCTCCCGCACGAGGCCGGTCGCGACATCCACGGCGGCCTTCATCGCCTTGTCGAACTGCCCGTCGTCGAGATCGGCCAGCGAGGCGGCGAACCGTGCGCCGATGATCACCTCGCGCAGCGGCCAGCGCGCGCGCTCGGCCGCCGACACGCGCTCGACCCAGGCGAGATACAGCTCGTGCCGCATCCATTCCTCATCGTGCGCCCAGCGTGCGCGCCGTGCGTCGCGCTCGGCGACGGCGCTCCCCCGCGCGCGCCGCGCTTCGCGCAGCGCCCTGGTGCCGGCGCGCCGCTCGGCCTCGAGCGCGGCGATGCGTCGCTCGAGGCCGGCGTTGTCGGCCAGCACCTCCCGCGTGCGCGCCTCCGCATCTGCGGTGCGCTCCCGTAGCCGCTGCTCACCGACCCGCACCAGTTCGGCCTCCAGCACGCGGATGCGCGCCTGGGTCGCCGCCAGCTCCAGCTGCACCGACTGCAGCGCGGGGCCCGCAGCAGGGCGTGTCTCCGGCTGCGGCGGGGCGCTGCGACCGACCAGGTGGGCGGGCGGATGCGGCACCACGGCGCGCAGCCCAGGCCCCGGCATCGGGGGTCCCTCGACGCCGCCCGGCGCAGCGGGTTCGCCCGCCGCTGCGCCGGGCGACTCGGGCACGGCGGCATCCGCGGCGCGTGCCGATGCCTGAGCTGTCACGGGTGGCTGCGCGGCGGGCGCAACGGGCTCTGCGCCCGCGTCGTCGACTGCAACCAGCGCGCGGCCCTCCACCAGCCAGGCCGGTCCGTTCGTGGTCACGGGCATCGCGGGCAGCACCTGCTCGTCGTCGTCGACGTCGAGCAGGCGCAGGTGGATGCCTTCCGACAGGTGCACCACCCGCGCGGCGACCACGTCGCCCTCGGCGAGCAGCATGTCGATCGTGTCCAGCGGGTTGGGTGAGACATCCGCGAGCCGCACCGTCACCGGCTTCGCCTTCGGGTGCAGCAGCAGCTGCGCGCGGTCGGCGGTCACCGCGGCCACATAGGCGAGGGTGACGCTGCCGTGCGGAAACGCGGCGCGTAGCGCCTCGACGTCGGGGGTGGGCTGCTCGACGAGCAGCCGTTTGGCCTCCTGGTCGTACAGTCCCGTCACCCGCTGGCCCTTGGCGAGCGTCCAGTCCAGCGGGAAGGGCGGGTAGGTCAACTCGCGCGACACGGTCGCGAACCCCTCGCCGGCCACTTCCACGAGCGCGCGCGAGCCGTCCGGCACGAAGCCCTTCACGACCCCCGACACCTGCGCGGCGGTCTGCGGGGCGTGCGCGAACAGCCCGGCCGCATTCGCGTGGCCGAGCACGTCGCCGACGAGCCGATCGACCGCGGCCGCATCGGGAAAGCGCAGCGGCGAACGTCGCCAGTCGGGGTCGCGGCCGAAGTCGGCCGGGTAGGAGCGTCCGGCGCCGCCGTACACCTGGGTGCGCTCGGGCAGAGCCGCCGCGACGATCCGGCTCAGGTCGCCGGTGGGCACGAGCACCAGCTCGGCGAGCCGGCCGACGCCGTCGGCGAGCCGTGCCGGGTCGATCACATAGTCGCCGGTCGCCGGATCCGTCGACACGACCACCAGCGGCCGGGTGCGCGGAGCCAGGATGCGCGCCGCCAGCGCGCGCGCGTCCTCCTCGGTGGCGATCACGGATGCCCCGGCCGGCGCCGACCCGTTCATGTGCCTCCCTGCGCGCCGTGACGGCGCGACCCTGACACGAACGCTACGCGACGGGCGCGGCATCCCGCCACGCGCATCGACGACCTCAGCCGGCCGACGGCAGTCGCACCGCGAACACGGCGCCGCCCTCGTCGCCGGCGCGCGCCGTGATCGTGCCGTGCAGGCGAGCCACCAAGCGTGCGGCGATCGACAGGCCCAGACCCGTGCCGACCGGCCTCGCGTCGCGGTAGCGGGCGTGCAGCGCGCCGCGCTCGAAGGCGATGTCGAGGTCGCCGGCGGCGAGGCCGGGGCCCGTGTCGGCGACCTCCAGCAGCACGTCGGAGGTGCCATCCTGCCGTGCGCTCACCGTGACCCGGCCGCCCTCCGGCGACGCCCGCAGGGCGTTCTCGATCAAGCCGTCGAGCACCTGCCGCACCCGGCGCGGGTCGGTGCGGATCACGAGCGGCGCCGATCGTG
>CAYLMS010000178.1:0-4437 GCA_964384455.1 uncultured Microbacterium sp.
CTGCGCGACCAGCCGGTCGGCGACGAGATCGCCGACGTCGTTCAGCCGGCGCAGCACCTCGAACGCGCTCTCCTCGCGCAGCACGCCCGCGCCGTCAGGCGAGTGGCCTTCGCGGCGCAGCGCCGCCGAGTTCAACCAGACGCTGTGCAGGTCGGCGTTGACCAGGTAGGCGGGCACGTCGCCGGTCGCGGCATCCAGCAGCTCCCTGGTCGGGATGTCGCGCCACAGCGCGTCGCGAAAGCCCACGCCCACCCGGCGCCCGTCGGGCAGCACGGGCGCCGCCGCCATCAGGCGCGCCGCCTCGGCCGCGGAGCCCGCGGTGTGCAGCGGCGCACGCTGCGCGGTGAGCGCCCACTGCACGAGGTGCACATGGTGATCCCACAGGCCGGGCACGAGCCATCCGCCGTCGGCGTCGAGCACGGCCCCGCGGCGCGGCAGGGCCCCCGCCGGCGCGACGTCGACGATGCGGCCGCCGGCCAGATGCACGTCGACGGGTTGATCGGCGAACGCGGTGGAGCCGGCGATCCGGGCGCCCGCGACGACATCGACCTGCTGTCCCCGGGCGAGCGTCACACGCGCGCCTGCCGCGCCGCCGCCAGTTCGTCGTGGGCGCGACGCATCTCGGCAGCGAGCGCCGGCTGCGCGAACGGCCCGTCGCCGGACAGCTCGGCGATCACCGTCTCGACGATCTCGGCGGGCCGGTTCTGGCTGAGCTTGCGCTTGGCCACCACCCTGGTCGGGGTGAGCCGGAACCCGACGGTGCCGCGCTCGAGCCGTTCGATGTACTCCGCGGTGTTCGGCGGGCGCCACATGAGCCGCGGATCGGGCAGGCGCCGTTCGAAATGCTCCACCAGTCGGTCGAGCACCACGAGGTTCTCGGCGGCCGTGAGCAGTTCCGGGATGCCGGACAGGTGCGCCGAGACGAAGTTCCAGGTGGGCACCGCCTCGATCTCGCCGTACCAGTTCGGCGAGATATAGCCGTGCGGCCCCTGCACCACGACCAGCAGTTCCCGCTCGCCGAGGCCGTGGATCAGATCGTCCGGCTTGCCGACGTGCCCGACGATGGTCAGATCGTCGCGATCGTCGTCGAGGATCACGGCGTAGTGCGAGGCGACGAGGCCGTCGGGAGTGTGGCTGACCAGGGTGGTCCAGGGGTTCTCGTCGATCAGGCGACGGAGGGCCGCGACCTCCGTCATCGCGAAGCTGGGGTTCTGACGCATGAGCCCAGGCTATGCCCGCAGCTCAGTGGAAGAGCTCGACACGGCACGCCAGCTCTGGCACGCGGGCAAGCCGGGCATCGCCGGTGATCAGCGGTGCTCGCAGGCGCTCGGCGAGCGCCGCGTAGCCCGCGTCATAGGTCGAGAGGTTCGTGCGAAGCTCCCACGCGCGCTGGGCGACGAGCGCCCACGGCCAGAGGTCGATCGGAAGCTGCTGCGCGACGGCGCGTGCGGACTGTGCTTGCGCCTCGGTCAGCCGACCACCGAGGACGAGACCGCGCAGCGCGCTGTCGACGTCGGTGGGCAGCAGGTGCGGGGCATGCAGGAGTGTGCCCCGCAGCCGATCGGCCAGACGGTCTGCGACCTCAGCCGGCGTGCCCACCAGCGCGACGACCGCAGACGCATCGATGACCACGATCTCGGGTGCATCGTTCAGCATCCGCGACTCTCACCGCCGCCCCGCGTGAACGGAGTCGACGATGTCGGCCATCGCCAGGTCGGGATACGACTGCGCGTTCAGCCGCGCCCTGGTGATCGCCTCGGCTGCGCTGGGTGTGACCGCGAGGTGGCTCAGTTGCAGCATCAGGTACTCCTGCAGTGAGCGCCCCGATCGCGCAGCACGGGCGGCGAGTTCGTCGCGCACCGCATCGGGCACGTTGCGCACCGTGATGGTCACCGTCATGCCGTCATTCTAGCGCTATCGCCTGCATAATGCATGCGTCGGTGATCAGCCCGACCGCTCACGTCTGGCAGGAGGGGCACCAGTACAGCTTGCGGGTCGCCAACTCCTCCACCACGATCGCGGTGCCGCACACCCGGCACGGCAACCCGGCGCGGTGATAGACCCAGTGCCGGTCGTCGCGGCCGGCCATCGCGGCCCGCCACTGGTCGGGGCTCAGGCCGTCCATCGTCATCATCTGGCCCGTCTCCACGCCGATGCACAGCAGCCTGCTCCAGTCGCGCCACAGCTCGCGCACGAGCTCTTCGGGCACGTCGCGACCGGCGGCATGCGGGTCGAGCCTGGCGCGGAACAGCAGTTCGGCGCGATACACGTTGCCGATGCCACTGACCACGCTCTGGTCCATCAGCAGCAGCGCGATGGATGTCGGCTTGCGGCGCACCACGGCGGTGAACCGGTCTTCGCCAGCGCCCGGATCGTCGACCAGCGGATCGGGGCCGAGCTTGGCGAGGGTCGCCAGCATCTCGTCGTCGCTCTGCAGCTCGCACGCGGTGGGTCCGCGCAGGTCGGCGCACGCGGCATCCGTCATGAGCCGCAGTCGCACCTGACCGACCACGGGCGGCGGCCAGTCGTCGCCCTCGTCGCCCAGGCCAGTGGTCTGCTCCGACATGCGCACATGCACCCTGGCGCGTCGGGGCGCACCGATGGAGGCGAGCGAGTTCTCCCCCGCCGCATCGAAGACGGCATCCGGCAGCACGGTGCCGCGTTGGTTGGTCTGACCCATCCGCCCGTTCGCCGACGCGATCGTCGGATCGACCTCGATCTCGCCGGCGAAGTCCCAGGCACCGTACATGCCGAGATGGATGCGCAGCCACACCACGTCGTCGAACTGCAGAAACATCTGCTTGCCGACCGCGCGCACCGCCGTCACGGTGCGGGAGTCGAGCACGGCCGCGCCGTCGGCGAACCGCCCCTGCGGGCTGGACGCACTCACCCGGCGCCCGACGAAATTGCGCTCGAACTGCCGTGCGATGCGGTGGACCGAATGCCCCTCGGGCATCAGCGCGCGCGGGGGTCGGGCTCGAGGGTGCCGTCCTGCTCGAACCGGGCGATCTGCCCGATGCGGCGCACATGGCGCTCCTCGCCCGAAAAGGCCGTGGCGATGAAAGTGTCGATCAGACCTGCGGCCTCGTCGAACGTGTGCTGGCGGGCGCCGATCGCGATGACGTTCGCGTCGTTGTGCTCACGGGCCAGCTCGGCGGTAGCGGTGCTCCACACCAGGGCGGCGCGGATGCCGTCGACCTTGTTGGCCGCGATCTGCTCGCCGTTGCCGCTGCCGCCGAACACCACTCCCAGCGCCTCGACGCCGGCGCGCTGGTCCGCGATCACGGCCTGGGCGCAGCGGATGCAGAATGCCGGGTAGTCGTCGAGCGCGTCGTAGACCACGGGGCCGTGGTCGACGACCTCGTGGCCCTGCTCGGCGAGATGCTGCGCCAGCCTGGTGGAGAAGTCCAGGCCGGCGTGGTCGGTGGCGAGGTGGATGCGCATAGCCACCATCCTAGGAAACCGGCCGCTGACATAGGCTGGTCGGATCGTCGGCGCCCGCGCACCCCTGCCGCGCCGAGCCGTGAGCCCATGATCGGGAGACCACAGTGCCTGGAGAGAACCTCACCCGTGTCGAGGCGCAGCAGCGCCGTGCCGTCATCGACCCTTCGCCGAGCTCAGGGCCCGCGGGCGGCGGCACCGCATACGAGGTCGCGCTCGATCTCACGCGGGGCGCGGAGGTGTTCGGTTCGCGCACCGTCGTGCGCTTCGCCGCCGCGGCGGGAGCATCCACCTTCATCGACCTGATCGCGCGCGAGGTGCGCGAGATCACGCTGAACGGGGCGGCGATCGATCCGGCCGTCGCCTTCGCCGACTCGCGCATCGCGCTGGGTGAGCTGCAGAGCCTCAACGAGCTGGTGATCGACGCGGACTGCCTCTACACCAACACGGGCGAGGGGCTGCACCGCTTCGTCGACCCCGCAGACGGCGAGGTGTACCTGTACTCGCAGTTCGAGGTGCCCGACTCGCGTCGCATGTTCGCGGTGTTCGAGCAGCCCGACCTCAAGGCGACCTTCCAGTTCACCGTCACCGCCCCCGCCGCCTGGGCAGTGGTGAGCAACTCCCCCACCCCGCAGCCGCACGTGCACGGCGACGGCACCGCCACCTGGAGCTTCGCACCCACCCCGCGCCTGTCCTCCTACATCACGGCGATCATCGCCGGGCCCTACGAGTCGACCTTCTCCGAGCTGACCAGCAGTGACGGCCGCGTCATCCCGCTCGGCATCTACGGCCGCAAGAGCCTGTGGCAGCATCTCGATGCCGACGACATCTTCGACACCACCCGCCGGGGCTTCGCCTACTACGAGGAGAAGTTCGGCTACCCGTACCCGTTCGACAAGTACGACCAGCTGTTCGTGCCGGAGTTCAACGCGGGCGCGATGGAGAACGCGGGTGCGGTCACCTTCACCGAGGTGTACGTCTTCCGCGGCAAGGTGA
>CAYLMS010000179.1:0-4400 GCA_964384455.1 uncultured Microbacterium sp.
ATGCAGGCGCAGGCCGAGCGCTTCGGCACCACCGTGCTGTACGACGACGTGACGGCGCTCGAGCTCGACGGACCGGTCAAGACCGTCACGCTCGGCAGCGGCGCCGTGCACGAGGCCCGTACGGTGATCGTGGCCACCGGTTCCGCCTACCGCAAGCTGGGCCTGCCCGGCGAGGAACGCCTCAGCGGTCACGGGGTGTCGTGGTGCGCCACCTGTGACGGATTCTTCTTCCGCGAGCGTGTGATCGCGGTGATCGGCGGCGGCGATTCGGCCATGGAGGAGGCGACCTTCCTCACCCGGTTCGCGTCGAAGGTCTACGTCGTGCACCGCAGAGACAGTCTGCGGGCGTCGAAGATCATGCAGGAGCGCGCCCTCGCCAACGAGAAGATCGAGTTCGTCTGGAATACCGAGGTGCTCGACATCCTGGGCGGCGACGCCGTCGACGGCATCCGGCTGCGCGACACGGTGACCGGTGACGAGCGCACCCTCGCGGTCGAGGGCGTGTTCGTCGCGATCGGCAACGACCCGCGCACCCATCTCGTGGCTCATCAGCTCGAGCTCACCGCCGAGGGCACGATCGCCGTCGACGGCCGGTCGGCGCGCACTTCGCTGGCCGGCGTGTTCGCCGCGGGCGACGTGATCGACCCGACCTACCGCCAGGCGGTCACCGCAGCCGCCAGCGGCACGGTCGCGGCGCTCGACGCCGAGCACTACCTCGCCGCGCACGCCGAGGTGGAGCGCGACGCCGCGCACGCCTGACGCCCGGGCGGATGCTGCGCGAGGTGTGCGCGGGCCGCGCGGGAATGCCTTCGCCCTCGGCGGCGTTGGCGCACTCAAGGACCCATCCGATCAAGGAGCACGCATGACCGCCAAGGCGACGACATCCGCAACGTGGGAGCAGGACGTCCTGCGGGCCGAGGGGCCGGTGCTCGTCGACTTCTGGGCGGCCTGGTGCGGGCCGTGCCGCATGGTGGCGCCCGTTCTCGACCAGATCCAGGCCGAGCACGCCGACAAGCTCACCATTCTCAAGCTCAACGTCGACGAGAATCCCGATCTGGCGATGCGCTATCAGATCACCTCGATCCCCGCGCTGAAGGTGTTCAACAAGGGCGTCGAAGAGAAGACGATCATCGGCGCGAAGCCTAAGTTCGCGCTCGAGCAGGATCTCGCCGCATATCTGGACTGAGTCCGCTCACCCGACGTCCGCGACCCGCACGGCCGCGTCCCAACGTCGGTGCGGCCGGGAGTCGCCGAGCAGCCGCCACACCGTGACGACGAGTTCGGGATAGTCGAGGGCGACCTGGCGCAGCATCCGGAAATGCGCCGTGCGCGTGGGACGGATGCCGCCGCCTTCGACGATCCGCTCGGCGCGCAATGTGAGCACCACGAGTTCGTCGACCGTGGGCAGGTCCTCCATGAACGCCCACGGGTCTTCGCCGTGCCGCAGTCGCTCCTCGACCAGCACGCTGAGCTCGTCGGCGGCCTCGGCTCGCAACACCTCCAGGCTCGCCCGGCGACGAGGGCTGCTCCGCTGGTCGGTCACCTTGCCCAGCGTACGCGCGCGTGAGCGGGCGCCGCGGCCGACGCGGCGTTCCTGTGGAACGTAGACTGCCGCGGGGGGATCCATGAGCACACGAGGCAGGCGCGGCGCGCCGATCGCGGCGCTGCTGGTGGCCGCGGCGATCGTCGGTGGCGTCGGATTCGCGAGTCTGCGCGGCGCATTCGACGCGGCGGCCGACGGGGCGACTCCGCGGCCGGGTTCGTCGCACTCACGCTCGTCGCATCCAGCCTCGCAACCGCTGCCTGCGCGTGCGTGGCTCACCTGTGATGCGGCGGCCGCGCCCGAGACCGTCGTGCAGCAGCTGCCGGGGCCCGTCTATCTGGAGTGCGGCGACGATCGGTTCGGCTGGCGGCATATCGTCTCCAGGCATCAGGCCGACTGGCAGGAGGTCGCGGCGGTCACGGGACGCGACTGGCGCTCGGTGGCCGACGCGGCCATCGAGCAGGTGCTGCGGGCTCCGCAGGCGGTGGTGCCGCGCGCCTCGAACGATACGAACTGCTATTCGCGGGTGATCGAACTCGTCGACGCCCGCACCGGCGCCGCGGCGGGCAGCACCGTGGTGCGGGTGGTGGCCGGCGTGTCGGACCACACGCTCGTGACCGCCTTCCCGGCGACGAGCGGATGCCGGTGACCGGCGACGACTCGAGCGGCCGCGCGGATCAGTCCTGCCCGTAGCCGGGCTCACCCAGTTCGGCCAAGATGCGATTCAGGTCGGCGATTGTGGCGAAATCTATGTTGATCTGGCCTTTTCGCGCCGTCAAGGTGATCTTCACCCGGGTGCTGAGCCGGTCACCGAGACGCTCGGCGACCTCGTCGAGATGACCGCGCCTGGCTCCGGCGGTGGGTCGAGGCAGTCGCCGCGACGAGGCATCTGCACCCTTCGCGGCGGCTTCGGCCGCGCGCACCGAGAGGTCCTCGTTGACGATCTTGTCGGCCAGCCGCTGCATCGCGTCGGTGTCGGTGAGCGAGAGGATGGCGCGTGCGTGACCCGCGCTCAGCACCCCGGCGGCGACCCGCTGCTGCACGGGAACCGGCAGCTTGAGCAACCGAATCGTGTTGGAGATCTGCGGGCGCGATCGGCCGATCCGTGCGGCCAGCTCCTCCTGGGTGATGCCGAAGTCCTCGAGCAGCTGCTGATAGGCGGATGCCTCCTCGAGCGCGTTCAGCTGCGAGCGGTGCAGGTTCTCCAGCAGCGCGTCGCGCAGCAGGTGCTCGTCCGAGGTGTCTCGCACAATCGCGGGGATGGAGTCGAGACCGGCTTCGCGGGCGGCACGTGTGCGCCGCTCCCCCATGATCAGCTCGTAGTCGCCGTCGTCGTTCGTGCGCACGACCACCGGCTGCAGCACGCCGAACTCGCGCACCGAATGCACGAGCTCGGCGAGGTCGTCGGTGTCGAAGTGCGAGCGCGGCTGACGCGGGTTGGGCACGATCGAGCGCGGGTCGATGTGCACCAGCCGGGCTCCTGGCACGGCCAGCAGCTCGTCGGCGACATCGGGCGCCGGCGCGCCGGCGAAGAACACGTCTGCGGGGCGCGATTCCGTGGCATCCGACGTGGGGATGAGGGCTCCGATGCCGCGACCCAGTCCAGTGCGCTTGGCCATCAGCGCCCTCCTTCGTTCGCCGAGCCCGTGGGCCGGTTGATGAGTTCCACTGCCGCCTCGCGATAGGCGACGGCGCCGGCCGACTGGCCGTCGTAGGCGATCACCGTCTGACCGAAGCTCGGCGCCTCCGACACCCTCACCGAGCGCGGAATCACCGTGCTCAGCACCTCGTCGGGGAAGTGCTGGCGCACCTCGTCGGCCACCTGCTGCGCCAGCCGAGTGCGGCCGTCGTACATGGTCAGCAGGATCGTCGACATCCGCAGGCGGGGGTTGAGGTGCTTCTGGATCATCCGGATGTTGCCGAGCAGCTGACTCAGCCCCTCCAGCGCGTAGTACTCGCATTGGATGGGGATGAAGACCTCGTCGGCAGCGGTGAACGCGTTGATCGTCAACAGACCCAGGGAGGGCGGGCAGTCGATGATGACGAAGTCGAGTGGATGCTGCAGCCCGTCGAGATAGTCCTGCAGAGCGGTGCGCAGGCGGTGCTCGCGGGCTACCTGCGAGACGAGCTCGATCTCGGCCCCGGCCAGATGGATGGTGCTCGGTGCGCACAACAGGTCGGGCGACTCCGGGCTCGCCTGCACGATGTCGGCGAGCGGGAATTCGTCGATCAGCACGTCATAGACGCTCGGCGTGTCGGCGGTATGGGGCACCCCCAGCGCCGTCGAGGCGTTCCCCTGCGGGTCGAGGTCGATGACCAGCACCCGACCACCGAGCGACACCACAGCGGCAGCCATGTTGACCGCAGTCGTGGTCTTGCCCACTCCGCCCTTCTGATTCGACACCGTGAGCACGCGGGTGCGGCCGGAGAAGGCGACGGTGGCCTGCGCCAGCGCGCGGCGGCGAGCCGTGAGATCGGCCAATTCGCGCGCCAGGGGAGTGTCGTCCATGGAGAAAGCGGATGCCGACTCGGACGGAGCTTCGTCGGCCGGAGTCTCTATCGGAGCCACAGAGGTCGCGGAGGATGCATGTTTCACGTGAAACGCTGGGTCTTCCGCAGTGCTGTCCATGCCGCCTACCACTCTAGAGCCCCGACCCCCGGCACTCGCGCCCACCCAGGGGTCCCCGAGCCTGTCGAGGGGTCCCCGAGCCTGCCGAGGGGCGAGCCCGTCGAGGGGCGCTTCGACAAGCTCAGCAACCGGACCACGAGCCCGTCGAGGGGTCCCCGAGCCCGTCGAGGGGTTCCCGAGCCCGTCGAGGGGCGAGCCCGCCGAGGGGTCCCCGAGCGTGCCGAGGGG
>CAYLMS010000180.1:0-4389 GCA_964384455.1 uncultured Microbacterium sp.
GACCCAGCCCGGCCCCACGCCGACCTTCTCGGCATCCACCCCCGCGTCGATCAGCGCCTGCGCGCCGCCGCGGGTGGCGACGTTGCCGCCGACCACGTCGATGTGGGCGAACGTGGGGTCGGCCTTGAGCCGCTCGACGATGTCGATCACCCCGGCGGACTGTCCGTTCGCGGTGTCGACCACGAGCACGTCGACGCCGGCATCGCGCAGCGCCTGCGCGCGCTCCCAGGCATCGCCGTAGAAGCCGATGGCGGCGCCCACCCGCAACCGACCCAGTTCGTCCTTCGTGGCCAGCGGATACTTCTCGCTCTTGTCGAAGTCCTTGATGGTGATCAGGCCGGCGAGCCGGCCGTCGTCGTCGATGAGCGGCAGCTTCTCCACCCGGTGCCTGGCGAACAGCGCGATCACGTCGCCCGCACCGATGCCGACCTTGCCGGTGACCAGACCCTCGCGCGTCATCACATCGCGCACCTTGGTGGTCTGCCGCTCGAATCCCGACACGAAGCGCATGTCACGGTTCGTGATGATGCCGCACAGCCGCCCGTCGGGGTCGACGACAGGAAGACCCGAGATGCGATATTGCGCGCAGAGCGCGTCGACCTCGTCGATGGTGGCGTCGGGGGTCGTGGTGATCGGGTTGGAGATCATGCCCGATTCGCTGCGCTTGACCCGGTCGGCCATCGACGCCTGGTCCTCGATCGACAGATTGCGATGCAGGATGCCGAGCCCGCCCTCGCGCGCGATGGCGATCGCCATCCGTGCCTCCGTCACCGTGTCCATCGCGCTGGACACCAGCGGCGTGGCCACGGTGATGCGGCGCGTGAGCCGTGACGAGGTGGCGGTCTCGCTCGGGATGACGTCGGTGTGGCCGGGCAGCAGCAGGACGTCGTCGTAGGTGAGTCCGACGAAGCCGAAAGGGTCGGTGTGCTGCATGGGTGTCTCCTGCACCCGGCGCCTGTCGCGCCGGCGGGTCTTACGGGTGGACGTCGACGGCCGATGCGCCGTACCCCATTGTAAGGTCGCAATCTGCTCACGTCCGCCGCTTCCGGATGGTCGAATCGCGCGGGACGTCCTATGCTCGAACGGTCGCGCATCATCGTCGATGCGACCCGGGCGCACCCGCCTGGCGACCCACTGGAGGATCTGTGAATCCCACCACTGCGACCGCGAGGCGACCAGCATCCTGGCTCGTACTGGCGTTCGGCATCCTGCTGGCGGCCCTCGTCGTACTGGCGGGCTCCCCGCCCGCACACGCCGACGAGGCCGCCCCCACGCCGTCGGCCACCCAGGGCGCGGTGCAGACCGCGCCGTGCGTGCCCAACTCGACCATCGGATGCCTCGCCGGCACCCTGCCCGCCGGCGGTGCGGGGGTGGAGATCACGGCAACCGGACCCGGCGGCACCTTCACCGCGAAGACCAACAAGTCGGGGCAGTGGTCGATCGCGGTCACCGAGGCCGGTGACTACGCGGTCACCCTCGACAAGACCACCCTGCCGGCGGGAGTGAAGCTCACCGACGACTCGCCTCGACAGCGACCGGTCACCCTCGGCGCCACGACGGCCGTGCTGTTCAGCATCAGCGGCACGGCGTCCGGCGGGGGCAGCGGCGGCGGCACGACGAGCACCGGGTTCGACTGGGGTCGGCTCGCCCAGCAGTCGGCGTCGGGCCTGCGCCTCGGTCTGCTGCTCGCGCTCGCCTCGGTGGGCCTGTCGCTGCTGTACGGCACCACCGGCATCGCCAACTTCGCGCACGGCGAGTTCGTCACGCTCGGCGGCCTGCTCGCGTATGTGTTCGCCAACCTGATGGGGCTGAACCTGTGGGTGGCCGGCGGGATCGTGCTGATAGTCACCGCCGCATTCGGCTATTTCCAGGACGTGCTCATCTGGAAGCCGCTGCGACGAAGGCGATTGAGTCTCACCCAGCTGATGATCGTCACGATCGGCATGTCGCTGGCCCTGCAGTACACGTTCCAATTCTTCATCGGCGCCTCCACCGTGCGCATCTCGATGGCGAACCCGGTGCCGGTGCAGCTGGGGCCGGTCACCCTCAGTGTCGACTCGCTGGTCGCGATGGGCATCTCGGTGGTGGTACTGATCCTCGCGGGCCTGTTCCTGCTGCGCACGCGCGTGGGACGCGCCACCCGGGCCGTCAGCGACAACCCCTCCCTCGCCGCCGCGGCGGGAATCGACGTCGACGGGGTCATCCGGCTGATCTGGGCGGCGTCGACGGCGCTCGCGGGACTCGCGGGCATCCTGCTGGGTCTGGTGCTCAACGGCATCAACTGGATGACCGGCATGCAGCTGCTGCTCCTGCTGTTCTCGGCGATCACGCTCGGCGGCCTCGGCACGGCGTTCGGCGCGTTCGTCGGTGCGCTCGTGATCGGCATGACCGTGGAGCTGACCAACATCTGGCTGCCCGGCGACTTCAAGTACGCGACCGCACTGCTGCTGCTGATCCTGCTACTGCTCGTGCGACCGCAGGGGTTGTTCGGACGCAAGGAGCGGGTGGGCTGACATGAATGCGATCATCCAGATCCTGCAGGATCTCTCCTCGGTGGCCATCGCGCCCTCGACCGCGGCCTTCGCGATCGCCGCGATCGGCTTGAACATCCACTTCGGCTACACCGGACTGCTGAACATGGGGCAGGCAGGCTTCATGCTGCTGGGCGCCTACGGCTACGCCGTCTCGGTGCAGGCGGGGCTCGGCTTCTGGCCCTCGCTGCTGATCGGCTTGATCGTGGTGGTGCTGTTCAGCCTCGTGCTCGGCATCCCGACGCTGAAGCTACGCGGTGACTATCTGGCCATCGTCACGATCTCGGCCGCCGAGATCGTGCGCATGGTGGGCAGGTCGTCGATCCTCGGCCCGATCACCGGCGGTTCGAACGGCATCCCCGGAAAGGTGTACCGCGACCCGTTCAACGAACTGTCGTTCTTCCCGCCCGGCCAGACGACCATCCTCTGGTGGACGTACGACAACGTCGGCGTCAATGGCTGGTGGATCCGCTTCGTCGGCTGGATGCTGGTCGCGATCCTGTGCCTGCTGGTGTGGCTGCTCATCCGGAGCCCGTGGGGCCGCGTGCTCAAGGGCATCCGCGAGGACGAGGACGCCGTGCGGAGCCTCGGCAAGAGCGCCTTCTCGTTCAAGATGCAGTCGCTCGTGCTCGGCGGCGTGATCGGAGCCTTGGCCGGCATCATCTACGTGCTGCCCAGTTCGGTGCAGCCCGACGCGCTCGGCCGCTCCACGACGTTCTTCCTGTGGACGGCGCTGCTGCTCGGCGGCGCGGCGACGGTGCTGGGCCCGGTGCTCGGGCCGATCGTGTTCTTCGCGGTGCGCATCTTCATCCAGGACGTGATGCGCCTGATCGCCCCCGGCTGGTCGAGTCAGCAGACCGAGCAGTTCTCCTGGATCGTGATCGGCGTCTCGCTGATGCTGCTGGTCATCTTCCGACCTCAGGGCATCCTCGGCAACAAGAAGGAGCTGAGCTTCAATGTCTGAGCCTCCCACCCTCACCGGCGTCATCCGTGCCCAGCTGGCCGACGTGGAACCCACGCCCGGCTCTGCCAAGCCCGATCCGATCCTCGTGGTCGACAACATCGTGCGCCGCTTCGGCGGCATGACGGCGGTCGACGTGCAGCACCTCGAGGTGGAGCGCGGTGCCATCACGGCTCTGATCGGACCGAACGGTGCAGGCAAGACGACGTTCTTCAACCTGATCACCGGCTTCGACAAGCCCACGAGCGCCAAGCGACTGTTCGGCGGCGCTCCAGCCGACCAGGCGGCGCGCTGGACGTTCGACGGCCGCACGCTGGGCAACACCGCGGCCTCAAAGGTCGCCCGCAGCGGCATGGTGCGCACGTTCCAGCTCACCAAGGCGCTGTCGCGGATGACGGTGATGGACAACATGCTGCTCGGCGCCCGGGCGCAGCCCGGCGAGAACATGGCCGTCGCCCTCATCCCGCCGCTGTGGCGGGCGAGGGAGCGCGAAATCCGGGCCAAGGCCGAGGACCTGCTGGAACGGTTCAAGCTGGGCGAGAAGCGCGAGGATCTCGCCGGATCGCTGTCGGGCGGGCAGAAGAAGCTGCTCGAGATGGCGCGGGCGCTGATGAGCGATCCGAAGATGATCATGCTCGACGAGCCGATGGCCGGGGTGAACCCGGCACTGACGCAGTCGCTGCTCGGTCATATCCGGGCGCTGCGCGACGACGGCACCACGGTGCTGTTCGTCGAGCACGACATGCACATGGTGCGCCACATCTCCGACTGGGTGGTGGTGATGGCGCAGGGCACGATCGTGGCCGAAGGTCCCGCCGCGGACGTGATGAGCCAGCAGGCCGTCGTCGACGCCTACCTCGGCGCCCACCACGACACCGACCTCGGCGACGATCGGCT
>CAYLMS010000181.1:0-4345 GCA_964384455.1 uncultured Microbacterium sp.
GACGCCGTCGACCGCACGGTTCGTGCCGAACACCTTCACGAGCGCATCGGCCTCGACGGCCCAGTCGGAGTGTGGATTCGTCATGGCACCAGCATCCTGCCCGCCGCTGTCGCCGCGGTGTCATGGCGCTGTCGCGCGCTGTCGCACACTGTCGCCGCTGTCGCTTGCTGCCGTGCGGGCATGCCTAGGATTGACGCATGATCACGCGCGTGGCGATCGTCGGCGGCTCGGGCCGGCTGGGACGCATCGTGCGCGCCGTGATCGACGAGCTCGACGATTTCGAGGTCGCCTCCGTGCTCACCTCGCGCAGCGAGCTGGGCGACATCGCCGGCGCCGACCTCGTGGTCGATGTGTCGACTCCGGCCGTCTCGGTCGACGTGGTGCGCCGGGCGATCGAAAGCCGGCGCAATGTGCTCGTCGGCACCAGCGGCTGGTCGGCGGAGCGCATCGCGCTGGTGCGACCGCTGGTCGAGGCAGCGGGCACGGGGGCGGTGTTCATCCCGAACTTCTCGCTCGGCTCGGTGCTCGCCACGGCTCTGGCCGCGGCTGCGGCGCCGTACTTCGCCGCGGCCGAGATCGTGGAGACGCATCGGGAGACCAAGCTCGACTCGCCCAGCGGCACCGCCGTGCGCACGGCAGAGCTGATCGCCGCTGCGCGTGCGGGCGCCGACCTGCCGCCCGCCGCGCACCAGGAGCAGCGCGCCCGCGGCGAGGCGATCGCCGGCATCCCTGTGCATGCGGTGCGCCGCCCTGGCGTGGTCGCCAGGCAGGAGGTGGTGTTCGGCGGAGCGGGGGAGTCGCTGTCGATCGTGCACGACACCGTCGACCCGCAGCTCGCCTATGCGCTGGGCATCCGGCTCGCCCTGGCCGGGGCGCGCGACGCGCGCGGGGTGATCGTGGGGCTCGACAGCTTCATCGACCTTCCGCTGCGCCAGGGCGCGCCGGCATGAGCACCCGCATCGGCGTCGCGGTGATGGCGCTGCTGCTGGCGCTATACATCGTGCTCGTCGGTCAGCGCGCGGTGCTGCTGCTCGGCAGCGGCACCGGCGTGGGCATCGTGATGGGCGTCGCCCTGCTCGTGCTGCCGCTGGTCGCCGTGTGGGCGCTCGGTCGGGAGCTGTGGTTCGGCTGGCGTGCGCAGCAGCTCGGCCGGATGCTCGAGACCGAGCAGGCGCTGCCCACCGAGCAGCTGACCACGCGGCCGAGCGGCCGACCGCTGCGGGCCGAGGCCGACGCGGTCTTCCCCGCGTATCGCGCCGACGCCGAAGCCCACCCCGACGACTGGCGGGCGTGGTACCGCCTCGGCCTCGCCTACGACGGCTCGGGCGACCGCCGCCGCGCCCGCGAGGCGGTGCGCAAAGCCATCGCGCTGGAGGCGGCGGGGCGGCACGCCTGACTCAGCGCAGCAGCGCGACCGCTGCGGCGACGGCGTCCTCGACGTGCGGATGTCGGAACGCGAACCCCGACGATTCCAGTGCGGCCGGCGCCACGTCGAGGTCGGAGCACAGCAGCGCGTCCACCGCATCCCGGCCGAGCGCGCCACGCAGTGCCATGGCGGGCGCCCGCACCAGGAACGGTCGGTTCAGCGCGACCGCCAGGGCGAAGCCCAGGTCGTTCGCGGTCGCGCGGTGCGGTCCGCACACATTCACCGCTCCTGTGAGTGAGGTGTCGATCACGTGCCGGATGGCGCGCACCGCGTCATCGAGGCTTATCCACGGCCAGGACTGGGTGCCGCGCCCGAGGGGACCGGCCACCCCCGCGCGGGTCAGGGTGATGAGCGGCGCGAGCACGCCGCGCGGATGCACCACCGGAGCGGTGCGCAGCAGCGCAACCCTGACGTGCGGGCCTGCCGCTGCCGCCGCCGCCTCCCACTCGCCGACGAGGTCGGCCAGGAACGTGCGGCCTCGCGGCGAGGTCTCGTCGAGGCGCATTCCGGGCACGCTGCCGTAGAACCCGACGGCGGATGCAGACACGAAGGCGGGCGCGTCGGCGCCGAGTGCCCGCACCGCGGTGGCCAGCGTGCGCGTCGGGGTCAGGCGCGACCACAGCAGCTGCGAACGGTACGCCTTCGTCCACGGGAAGCGGCCGATCGTGGCGCCGTTCAGGCCCACCACGGCGTCGGCGCCGGCCAGCACATCGGGATCGAGCGGGGTGCGGCCGTCGAGCCACGCCACCTCGTGCGGCGCCTGCGCCGGTCGTCGCACCAGGGCGGTCACCTCGGTGCCGTCGGCGCGCAGCGCGGCGACCAGCGCCGAGCCGATCAGCCCCGACGCGCCGGCGACGACGATGCGACGAGGCATCCGACTACGCCAGGGATGCCTCGAGCGTGATCTCGACGCCCGCGAGCGCCTTGGACACGGGGCATCCGTTCTTGGCGTCCTCGGCGATGCGGGCGAAATCCTCCGGCGAGAGGCCGGGCACGACGGCGGCGACGTTGAGGTGGCTGCCGGTGATGCCGGTGCCTGGCAGGAACGTCACCGAGGCGGTGGTGGTGATCTGCTCGGCGACCGTGCCGTGCTGTGCGAGCGCGAGCGAGAGCGCCATGCTGAAGCACGACGAGTGCGCCGCGGCGAGCAGTTCCTCGGGCGTGGTGACCGAGTCGGAGCCCTCGGCGCGCGCCTTCCAGTTCACGGCGAATGCACCGCGACCCGAACTGACCAGTTCGACGCTGCCGCTGCCGTCGAACAGACTGCCGTGCCACGCAGTGGTGGCTTCGCTGGTGGCGCTCATGTCTGCTCCGCTCCCGCCGCCCCCCTGGCGACTGCGGCCAGCCTATCCGCGTCGGACGCCTGCGGGCACCGTCGGGCGGTTCAGGCGGCGTCGTCGGCGGCGCGACCTGCGCCGAACAGCCCGGTGCGCTGCAGCAGCAGATAGAGCTGGCAGCCGAGGCACAGCCCGAACGCGGCATTCAGGAACGCGGCGACGAAGGCCGCGGCCGCGGCGATCGGCCCCGCCCACGGCACCCCGGCCAGGTGCAGCACGCGTGCGGCCGCGCTCACCGCGAGGCCCACGCCCTGCGCGAAGCGCGGCGGGCGCGGGTCTTCCAGCTCGGTCGGCGGCGCGAGCCGCGGCTGCACCAGGCGCCGGTACAGCACCCCCCACGGCGCGCTGCGCGGCGCCACGACGCCCCACAGGAACAGCGCGGCCACGGCGAGCAGCAGCAGGAACGCGCCAGGCGACCCCGTCAGCCCCAGGAACACGACGATCAGCAGCAGCACGGCGGTGATCGCGGCCGCGAAGCGGGGTCCGCGCGGGTCGATGCCGCGCACGGGCCCGGTCACGCGTCTGCCCCGGCGATGCGCGCGAGCTCGAGCTCGACGACATCCCGACTCGGGGCGCCGCCGAAGCGGGTCTGCACCACGCCGTGGCGGTCGAGGATCATCGTGGTCGGCGTCTGCAGCACATGGAAGTGCTTGGCGATGTCGGGGCGGTGCGTGAGGTCGACGTCGAGGTGCAGCACCCCGCGCTCGGCCTTCGCCACCGACGACAGGATGCGGTGCACGCCGGGGCAGCGGGTGCACAGCTGGGTGCTGAACTGCAGCAGCGTGGCGCGGTCACCGAGCCGGTCGGCGCCGAGCCTTGCCGGATCGACCACCTCGTGGGCGATCACCGGCCGTGGCCGACCCGATCGCCAGCGCAGCAGCATCCCGGCCGCCAGCGTGGCCGCGAGCAGCACGACCAGCACGAGCAGGGCACTGGGGATGGTCACGGTCACCCAGCGTATCGGCCGCCGCCTGTGCGCCCGCCGGACGGCGACCAATATGACGACGCGGTGTAACAATGCGCGTGCGCCAACGGTGATGTCCGCGCCTGCGGGGATCGTGGGCGACACGCCGGGTGGGATGCCGCGAGCGCGGCGTGTCGCGCAGAATCCCCGCATCCGCTGCCCGGCCCGCCGCATCCCCGCATCCGCTGCCCGGCCCGCCGCATCCCCGCATCCGCGCATCCCCGCATCCGCCCGCCGGCACACCCAAAGTCGGCGAGTCGCACCGGGTATCGTGGCACCCGTGACCGGCGTCATCCCCACCCCCTACGAAGACCTGCTGCGCGATGTGCTCGCACACGGCACGCACAAGGACGACCGCACCGGCACGGGCACCACGAGCGTGTTCGGTCGGCAGTTGCGGTTCGATCTCGCCGAGAGCTTCCCGCTGATCACCACCAAGCGCGTGCACTTCCGCTCGATCGCCTACGAGCTGCTGTGGTTCCTGCGCGGCGAGTCGAACGTGGGGTGGCTGCAGCAGCACGGCGTCACCATCTGGGACGAGTGGACGGATGCCGCGGGCGAGCTCGGCCCCGTCTACGGCGTGCAGTGGCGCTCGTGGCCGACGCCCGACGGCGGCAG
>CAYLMS010000182.1:0-4305 GCA_964384455.1 uncultured Microbacterium sp.
AGATGTGGATCACGAACGGCTCCATCGCCGACATCGCCGTGGTGTGGGCGCAGACCGATGAGGGCATCCGCGGCTTCGCCGTGCCCACGTCGACGCCGGGGTTCTCGGCGCCCGAGATCCACCACAAGCTGTCGCTGCGCGCCTCGGTGACGAGCGAGCTCGTGCTCGACGCGGTGCGCATCCCCGACGAGTACGCCTTCGGCGAGGTGCGCGGACTGCGCGGCCCGCTGAGCTGCCTCAACGAGGCCCGCTACGGCATCGCGTGGGGCGCGCTCGGCGCCGGACGCTCGGCGCTCGCCGCCGCGCTCGACTACTCGACGGCGCGCGAGCAGTTCGGCCGGCCGCTCGCGGGATTCCAGCTCACGCAGCAGAAGCTGGTCGAGATGCAGCTCGCCCTCACGAACGGCATCCTGCTCGCCGTGCACCTGGGCCGGCGCAAAGATGCCGGCACGCTCAAGCACTATCAGGTGAGCCTCGGCAAGCTCAACAACGTGCGCAGCGCGCTGGAGATGTGCCGCACGGCGCGCACGATCCTCGGCGCCAACGGCATCTCGCTGGAGTTCCCGGTGATCCGGCACATGAACAACCTCGAGTCGGTGCTCACCTACGAGGGCACCGTCGAGATGCACACCCTCATCCTGGGCGAGAAGATGACCGGAGTGTCGGCGTTCCGCTGAGGTGGCGAGCAGGTGCCTGCGGTCGCGGACGTCGACAGGTCGCGCACCGTGGCACTCTCGGCACGCACTCCGGTGGTTCCAGGATGCGCGCTGCCTGCCGTCGTCGAGCGTGCGGCCGCGCGAGGTGCTCGATCGCTGACCCGAAGAACCGGCGCGCCGCCCCTACGCTGAAAGGATGAGCGACGTCACGGTCTACTCGGCCGACCTCGTGCTGCCGATCACGGCGCCGCCGATCACCGACGGCGCCGTGGCGGTGCGGGGCGGCCGCATCCTGCATGTCGGCGCGCGCAGCTGGGTGCAGCGGGCGCTCGCCGACCGCGGACTCGCCACCGAGGCGACCCACTGGCCTGGCGTGCTGACCCCTGGCCTGGTGAACGCGCACACGCATCTGCAGTACACGGGCATGGCCGAGGTCGGTCGCGGCCAGTACTCGGGCTTCGAGCACTGGGCGCGCGCGTTCAACCCCGTCTACGACGCGGGCCGCGACTGGGCGGCCGACGCGGCAGCCGGCGCCGCGCAGCTGCTGGCCGCCGGCACGACGGCGGCAGCGGATGTCGTCACCGACGCCGTCGCGGCCGCGGCGCTGCACGACGCCGGCCTGCGCGGCATCGCCTACTGGGAGGTGATGAGCTGGACCAACGAGCAGTGGGCCGCCACCGGCCGCCGGCAGGTCGAGCGTGCCCTCGACGCACTGCCGGCGCAGCCGGGCACCGGGCTGTCTCCGCACGCCCCCTACTCGCTCGAGATCGAGCCGCTGCTCGAGATTCCCGACATCGTGCGCGAGCGCGGCGGACGGCTGCACATCCATCTGGGCGAGGCCGCGTTCGAGCGCGAGTTCGAGCACGACCACGCGCACCCATGGCACGATGCAGGGCTGGCCAGCTTCCGCGCATTGCGGGATGCCGGGTTCGGCACGAGCGCGACCCAGTTCGTCGACCAGCTCGGGGTGCTCGGGCCTGACTGCCACATCGCGCACGGGGTGTACATGACCGCCCGCGACCGTGCCATCCTGCGCCGCCGCGGCACGGCGGTCGCCCTGTGCCCGCGGTCGAACGCCGTGATCGGGCTCGACGAGCCGCCCGTCGCCGCCTATCTGCAGGAGGGCAGCCCCATCGCGGTGGGCACCGACTCGCTGTCATCGAGCCCGTCGCTGGACGTGCTGGCCGATGTCGCCGAGCTCGCGCGCATCGCGCGAGCCCAGGGCTATGCCGACCGTGACCTGCACGAACGGCTGCTGGCGGCGGCAACTTTGGGCGGTGCGCATGCGATGGGCATCGACGTCGGCAGCGACCGCATCGGGCACCTGCAGGTGGGCGCCCGCGCCGACCTGGCTTTCTTCGATGTGCCGGCGGGCGCCGATGCCGTCGCCGAGCTCGTCGAAGCGGGCGCCGGCCGCGCTGCGGCCACGGTGATCGGCGGGGAGGTGCGCTGGGCAGCGCCATCCTTCCCGTCCTGAGCCCGACCCGCCGGGCCCGCCCTCCCTCTGCCCTCCCTCTGCCCTCTTCTTGCCCTCCCCCTGCCCTCCCCCACCCCGCATGTCCCACAATCTCGGGATAGAGCTGCTCAGAGTCCGAGATTGTGGGACATGAACCCGAGATAGTGGGACATGGTGAGGATGCGGGGGCGCCCTTCGACAGGCTCAGCAACCGGATGCGGGGGCCGGGTGGGCGGATGTCGCCGAGTGTCGACGCCGGGCGGGCGAGGGCGCGCCTCCCGTACGCTGGAGGCGCACATCACAGCATCCGAGGAGACCCCGTGCCCTTCCCCCGCGCCCTGCGCCATACTGCTCTCGCCGCGACCGTCGTGGTCGCCGCCCTCACCCTGGCCGCCTGCAGCGGTGGCGGCACCGCCCCCGCTGCGACCGGATCGACGGCCGCGCTGCAGACGGTGACCGCCGGCAAGCTCACCATCGCCACCGGCGACCCCGACTACGAGCCCTGGTTCGTCGACAACAAGCCCGCCAACGGCAAGGGCTTCGAGGGCGCCGTGGCCAACGCCGTCGCCGCGAAGCTCGGCTTCGCCGCGAAAGACATCGTGTGGGTGCGCACGAGCTTCGACAGCGCGATCGCCCCAGGCCCCAAGGACTGGGACCTGAACATCCAGCAGTTCTCCATCACCGACGAGCGCAAGAAGGCCGTCGACTTCTCGTCGCCGTACTACACGACGGCGCAGGCCGTGGTGACCACCAAGAAGTCTCCCGCCGCGAGCGTGAAGACCCTCGCCGAGCTGAAGAAGGCCAAGGTGGGCGTCGCCGGCGGCACCACCAGCTACACGGTGGCGAAGAAGGAGGTCGGCGGCGACATCAGCGTGTTCAACTCGAATGAGGATGCCGTGCTGGCGCTGAAGAGCGGCCAGATCGACGCGCTCGTGATCGACCTGCCGAGCGCCTTCTACCTCGCCGGCGCCGAGCTCACCGACGGCGTCGTGGTCGGCCAGTTCGCCGACACCAAGGGCGGCGACGAGTTCGGCATCGTGCTGCCGAAGGGCTCGGCGAACACATCCGCCGTGTCGAAGGCGGTCGACGCGCTGCGCGCTGACGGCACGCTGGCCGGTTTCGAGAAGAAGTGGCTCGCCGACGCGGTCAACGCGCCCGTGCTGAAGTGACACGGCACCGCGCGTGAGCACTGCCGACCTGGCCGGTGGCCCGGCGTGGCAGCCGAGCGAACTCGAGCTGTCACGCCGCGCCACGCGCCGGCGCGCTACCCGCCGGTCGGTGCTCGTCGCCCTGATCAGCAGCCTCGTGTTCGCCGGGGTCGCGATCGCGATCGTGGTCAACACGCCGGGCTGGGCCGCGGTGCGCGACACCTTCTTCGACCCGAAGGTCGCGGCGGCGAGCTTCTGGCCGGTGCTGCAGGGCCTCGGCCTGAACGTCATCGTGCTCGTCGTGGCAGCGGTGTGCGTGGCGATCCTCGGCACCACATTGGCGGTGCTGCGTTCGCTGCGCGGTGCCGTGTTCTTCCCGCTGCGCGCTCTGGCCACCGCCTACACCGACCTGTTCCGGGGTGTGCCCCTGCTGATCGTGCTCTACCTGGTGGGCTTCGGCATCCCCGCGCTGCAGCTGTTCGGGCGCATGCCGGCGGTGTTCTGGGGCACGATCGCGATCGTGATCAGCTACTCGGCGTATGTCGCCGAGGTGCTGCGCGCGGGCATGGAATCGGTGCATCCGTCGCAGCGGATGGCGGCCCGGTCGCTCGGGCTCAGCCATGCGCAGACGCTGCGGATCGTGGTGATCCCGCAGGGGGTGCGCAAGGTGGTGCCCGCCCTGATGAACGACTTCGTGTCGATGCAGAAGGACGTCGGCCTGATCTCGGTGCTCGGCGCCGTCGACGCCGTGCGCGCCGCGCAGTTGCAGGTGGCGCAGACCTACAACTTCACGCCCTACATCGTGGCGGGGCTGATGTTCGTCGCGCTGAGCTGGCCGATGATCCGGTTCACCGATGCCGTGACCGCCCGGCTCACCCGCCGCGAGCAGGCCGGGGGCATCGTATGAGCGTGCTCGAGGTGCGCGGCGTGCACAAGACGTTCGGCGACACCCCGGTGCTGCGCGGCATCGACCTCGAGATCGCCGCGCACGAAGTGGTGGTGCTGATCGGCGCGTCGGGCTCGGGCAAGTCCACGCTGCTGCGCA
>CAYLMS010000183.1:0-4280 GCA_964384455.1 uncultured Microbacterium sp.
CCTCGACATCGACCGGCACGCGGTCGCCGTCGACGGCGCAGAGATCTCCATGCCGCTGAAGGAATTCGAGCTGCTCGAGGTGCCGATGCGCAACGCCGGCCGCGTGCTCACCCGCGGTCAGCTGATCGACCGGGTGTGGGGCACCGACTACTTCGGCGACACCAAGACCCTCGACGTGCACGTCAAGCGGATCCGCTCGCGGATCGAGCGCGACCCGGCCGAGCCGACCATGCTCGTGACCGTGCGCGGCCTGGGCTACCGGTTCGAGGGCTGAGCGCCGCTACGGCGTCGGCGTCGGCGTCGGCGTGGCGGTCGGTATCGGGCTCGGGCTCGGGCTGGGTGCGCGCGTGGGCACGAGGTCGGCGTAGTACGGCAGCGCGCCGTCGAGCACGGGAACCTGGGTGGTCACGCCGTTGCGGTCACCGGACTGGAAGTACATCTTCACGGTCGAGCCGGGCTTGGCGTCGAGGCCCTTGATCAGTACCGGGTCGGTCGTGCCGTCGCCGGGGCTGATCATGCCGTTGGCCGGCACGTCCACCTTGATCTGCGGGCCGGAGTCGCCGACCTTGACGATGAGGGTGAGGTCGTCGCCGGTCGGGTTCACGATCGCCGCGACGAAGTTGCCGAGCCGGCCGCTCGCGTTCGCGATGACCATCGCGTTGCGCACCTCCAGCGGCGCGGATCCCGTGACGGTGACCCCGTCGGACGGCGAGTAGGGGATCTCGGTCGCCTGCTCGGAGAGCATGGCGCAGCCGGTGGCCGACAGTGCGACGGCGACGCCCAGGGCGATGGACGCGAACAGACGGGATTTCACGGATCCTCCAGGATGGCGACGGCTCTTCCAGCATTGTAAGGGGTCGGCACTGGGGCCCGCAGGCGGCCCTGGTGGGCTGCCGGGCGAACTCTAGCGCATGTCGGCTGTGGTATTCTGGAGGTTGCCGAAAGGATATTGCTGCATGCTTTTCGAAGTTGGCGAGACGGTCGTCTATCCGCACCACGGGGCCGCGACGATCATCGAGGTCAAGGAACGGGTCATCAAGGGCGAGCCGAAGAAGTATCTGAAGCTCAACGTGACCCAGGGTGATCTGATCATCGAGGTTCCGGCTGACAATGTCGATCTCGTCGGTGTGCGCGACGTGATCGGCAAGGAGGGTCTTGAGCGCGTGTTCGAGGTGCTGCGCGCCCCGTTCACCGAGGAGCCCACGAACTGGTCGCGCCGGTACAAGGCCAACCTCGAGAAGCTCGCCTCCGGCGACGTGATCAAGGTCAGCGAGGTCGTGCGCGACTTGTGGCGCCGTGACCAGGACCGCGGGCTTTCGGCGGGCGAGAAGCGGATGCTGGCCAAGGCCAGGCAGATCCTCATCTCCGAGCTGGCGCTTGCCGAGAAGACCGACGAGGAGCAGGCATCCGTCGTGCTCGACGAGGTGCTCGCCAGCTGAGGCGACGCGTTCGTCGCCGAGCGTTCCGCACCGCGCACGCACTAGCGTGAAGGTGTGAGCCTCACTGCGCCGCCACGGGTCGCGGTCATCGTCGTCGCCGCCGGAGCGGGCACGCGCTTGGGCGCGGACGCGCCCAAGGCCTTCGTCGGCATCGACCAGCACAGCGTGCTGCGCCATGCGCTGCACGGCGTGTTCGCGGCGCAGCCGGCCCAAGTGGTCGTGGTCGCGCCGGTGGGCCGCGGTGGGGAGGCGCTCACCGAGGCGGCGCAGGCCGCCGGCGACCGCGCCCAGCTGGTGCGCGTCGTGCCCGGCGGAGCGACGCGCCAGGCGTCGGTGGCGGCGGGCCTGGCCGCGGTGTGGCCGGATGTCGAGCTCGTGCTGGTGCACGATGCTGCGCGGGCCCTCACCCCGGGCGCCGTGTTCGACCGCGTGATCGCAGCGGTCGAGCAGACGGGATGGTCGATCGTGCCCGTGATGCCGGTGGTCGACACGCTCAAGCGGGTCGACGGCGATCGGGTGACGGCCGGGGTAGACCGTGCGCAGCTCGCCGCGGCACAGACGCCGCAGGGGTTCCGGCGCGAGATCCTCGATGCGGCATACGCGACGGCCGGCGGGGAGTTCACTGATGACGCCGCGCTGGTGGCGGCGGCCGGGCACCCCGTGGGCACCGTGGCCGGCGACGCGCTCGCGTTCAAGATCACCGCGCCGGCCGACCTGGAGCGGGCACGGATGCTGGTGCAGTCGGTGACGTCGGCTGGAGGGCGGGATGCGGCTGTCGTTCACGGTGCGGCCGTCGCGCTGGCTGCGGCTGCCGCGGAGGCACCGTCCGCTGCGCAGGAGCCAGTGCGGACCGCCAGGGTCGGCGTCGGCACCGATGTGCACGGCTTCGGCGGCGACGGGCCGCTGTGGCTCGCGGGGCTGGAGTGGCCGGGCGAGCCGGCGCTGTCGGGGCACTCCGACGGCGACGCGGTGGCGCACGCGATCGTCGACGCGCTGCTGTCGGCGGCGGGGCTCGGCGACATCGGCACGCACTTCGGCACGGCGCGCCCGGAGTACGAGGGTGCGCACGCCGGCGTGTTCCTTGCCCGCACGCGGGAACTGCTCGCCGACGCCGGTTGGACCATTGGCAACGTCGCTGTACAGCTGCAGGCGCAGCGCCCGCGCTTCGCGGCGCGGCGCACCGAGGCCGAGGCATCCCTGTCGGCGGCGCTGGTCGCGCCGGTGTCGGTGTCGGCGACCACCACCGACGGGCTCGGCTTCACCGGCCGCGGCGACGGTGTGGCCGCGTTCGCCGTGGCCCTGATCCTGCCCGCCTGACCCGACGCCGTCGCGGCTCTGCCTCCTCCGGCCCGCCCCTCCCGTTCCCGCTCCCGTTCCCGCCGGCCCGCCCCTCCCGTTCCCGCTCCCGCCGGCCCGCCCCTCCCGTTCCCGCCGGCCCGCCCCCGCTCCCTACCGCGAGACTGCGCAATGTGCTGTTCCGGATGCTGCCATGGCGCGTTTTGCGCAGTCTCGCGGCGTGCGGGACGGGCGCCGGGGCTGAGGGAGTGGACGAACAGCTCAGCTCAGCCTTCGGCGGCGAACGGGGCCGAGTCCGTGCGCGTGTGCGCGCTCCAGGCCAGCAGCGCAAGGCCGACCGCCAGCACCGCCAGGCCCGCCACCGCGAGCGCATCAAGCCGTTCGCCGAGCACGAACACACCCAGCAGACTCGCCGTGAGCGGCTCACCCAGGGCGAGGGTCGCGGCGGTCGCGGCGCTGAGCCCGCTGAGGCCGCCCGTGAAGAGCACATACGCCAGGGCCGTCGCGACGAGGCCCAGCCACCCGGCCAGTGCGAGCCCGCGCGGATCGGCCAGCCACGACGGTCCCGAGGCGACCAGCAGCGGCACCGCGATGATCGCAGCGCCGCCGCCCATCCAGCCCGCCACGGTCAGCGGATGCGTTCCGCCGTCGAGCAGTCGCCGCTGCGCCACGGCGAATACCGCGAACGAGGCGCCGGCGCCGAGCGCTCCGCCGATGCCGAGTGCGTCGGCGCCGCCCGCCGCGCCACCACCGACGCCCAGCAGCACGACCCCTGCGGTCGCCAGCAGCGTCGCCGCGACCCACCGGCCGCTCGGTGCCCGCCGCCGCACGACCCACTCGAGCCGGCCGGCCAGCACCGGCGCCCAGCACGGCCAGAGCGGAACGCATCCCCCCGTTCTACCCCGTTTCCCCGTCGCGAGAGCGCGCAAAGCGCGCTACCCGGACAGCGGGAACAGCGATTTGCGCAGTCTCGCGGATGGGAAGGGACGCCAGGACGACAGCGAGCAGGGGGCCACAGGGCGCGCAGGGGGTCACAGGGCGCGCAGGGGTGCGCCGGTAGGCTGGAGCGGTGACGGTCCGGCTCTACGACACCAAGGCGCAGGTGCTGCGCGACTTCGTGCCGCGCGACCCCGAGCACGTCACGATGTATGTGTGCGGGCCGACCGTGCAGTCCGGGCCGCACATCGGGCACCTGCGCGGTGCGCTGAGCTTCGACCTGCTCGCCCGCTGGCTCGAGCACCGCTTCGGCCGGGTCACCCTGGTGCGCAACGTGACCGACATCGACGACAAGGTGCTCGCCAAGGCGACGGCCGACGAGCCGTGGTGGGCGCTGGCCGCGCGCACCGAGCGCGAGTTCCAGCAGGCGTATGCGGCCATCGGCATCCGTGCGCCCGCGGCCGAGCCGCGTGCGACCGGGCACATCCCGCAGATGATCGAGCTGATCGCCGGGCTGATCGACCGCGGGCACGCCTACGCCGCGGCCGGCGACGTGTACTTCGACGTGCGCTCGTGGCCGGCGTATGGCAGTCTCACCCGGCAGGGGCT
>CAYLMS010000184.1:0-4227 GCA_964384455.1 uncultured Microbacterium sp.
CCCACCAACCACCTCGACGTCGAGGCGATCGCCTGGCTGGCGGGGCACCTGAAGACCCGCTGGGCCGCCGGCGCCGGTGCGCTGCTGGTCGTCACGCACGACCGGTGGTTCCTCGACGAGGTGTGCACGACCACGTGGGAGGTGCACGACCGCATCGTCGAGCCGTTCGAGGGCGGCTACGCCGCCTACATCCTGCAGCGCGTGGAGCGCGACCGGCAGGCGGCGGCGGTCGAGGAGCGCCGGCAGAACCTCGCGCGCCGCGAACTGGCGTGGCTGCGGCGGGGAGCGCCCGCGCGCACCGCGAAGCCGAAGTTCCGCATCGAGGCGGCCAATGCGCTGATCGCCGACGTGCCGCCGCTGCGCGATGCGGTCGCGCTGCAGGCGCTGGCCACCGCCCGGCTGGGAAAAGACGTGGTCGACCTGCTGGAGGCATCCGTCTCGTATCGCGATGCGCACACGGATGCTGCGCGCGAGGTGCTCCGCGGCGTCGAATGGCGCATCGCCCCGGGCGAGCGCACCGGCATCCTCGGGGTCAACGGCGCGGGCAAGTCGACCCTGCTGGGACTCGTCGACGGCACCGTGTCGCCCACCTCCGGACGGGTCAAGCGGGGCAAGACCGTGCAGGTCGCCGCACTCTCGCAGCAGATGGACGAACTCGACGAGCATCTGCACAAGCCGGTGCGGCTGGTGCTGGAGGCGCTGCGCACCACCTACACGTTCGGCTCGGGGTCGAAGGCAGCCGAGCTCACTCCGGGGCAGCTGCTGGAGCGGATGGGCTTCTCGAGCGCCCAGCTTTCCACCCCGGTGAAAGACCTTTCCGGGGGCCAGAAACGCAGGCTGCAACTGCTGCTGGTGCTGCTGAGCCAGCCCAACGTGCTCATCCTCGACGAGCCCACCAACGACCTCGACACCGACATGCTGGCCGCCATGGAGGAACTGCTCGACTCATGGCCGGGCACGCTGCTGGTCGTCTCGCACGACCGGTACTTCCTGGAGCGGGTCACCGACCAGCAGTACGCGATCCTCGACGGCCGCCTGCGGCACCTGCCGGGCGGGGTGGACGAGTATCTGCGACTGCGCGCCGAGCAGCGCACCCGGCAGGCGGTGCCGGCGCGCACGGCTTCGTCCTCGCCGTCGGTCGGCCTCGCCGGAGCCGAGCGGCGCGCGGCGCAGAAGGAGGTCGCGGCGATCGAGCGGCGCCTGCAGCGCCTGCAACGCGACCTCGAGGCGCTCGACGTGCGCCTGGCCGATGCGCACGACGACTACGCCGTGCTGCTGCAGCTGCAGCGCGACCGCGACGGCGTGCTCGCCGAGGTCGGCACGCTCGAGCACCGCTGGCTCGAGCTTTCCGAGCTGGTCGACTGAGCCGACTGCGGAGGACCCCATGTTCGTCGACGCCGGCACGCTCGACCCAGCGGCCACCTATCGCCTGCTGGTCGGTTCGGTCGTGCCTCGGCCGATCGCCTGGGTGACCAGCGGCGCATCCCCGAGGCCGACCAATCTGGCTCCGTTCAGTTCGTTCGCGTGGGTGAGCCAGCATCCCGCGATGCTGGGGTTCACCGTGAATCTGCGTCCGACCGGACGCAAGGACACCACCCGCAACATCGAGCAGGACGGGGAGTACGTCGTCAACATCGCGGGCGAGCACATGCTCGAAGCGCTGCACGCGAGCTCCGAGTGGCTGGCGCCCGACCACAGCGAAGCCGAAGCGATCGGCCTGGCGACGGTGCCGTCGGCACTGGTGTCGGTGCCGCGGTTGCGGGACGCGCCGATCAGCATGGAGTGCGTGCACGAGCGCACCATCTGTTTCAGCCCCACCGGCGGCGAGTTCGTGGTGGGTCGGGTCGTGGCATGGCATATCGACGACGCGATCATCACCGACGGACGCATCGACACCGCGTTGCTGCGCCCGCTGGGACGACTCGCGGGGCCCCGGTACACGTCACTCGGCAAGGTCACAGAGCTGCCACCGGTCCTCGGCGGGTAATGCGCGCCTGCATCACTGCATCACCCGATATGATGTCATGATGCGCACCACCGTGACTCTGGATGCCGAGGCATCCGCCGTCGTCAACCGGCTGATGTCCGAGCGCGGGCTGACGTTCAAACAGGCGGTCAACGCCGCGATCGTCGCTGGCTCGAGGCCGCGGGCGCGCGCGTTCCGCACCCCCGTCTACGCGCTGGGCGAGCCGGCGGTCGACCTGACGCACGCGCTGCGGATCGCGGGCGAGCTCGAAGACGACGAGCTCGTGCGCAAGTCTCGGGTGGGCAAGTGAAGCTGGTCGACGCCAACGTGCTGTTGAGCGCGGTGAACTCGTCGGCCGCGCACCACGAGCGCGCCCGTGCGTGGCTCGACCACGCGCTGTCCGGCGAGGAAGGCGTGATCCTGCCGTGGATCTCGCTGCTCGCCTTCGTGCGCATCACCACGCAACCGAGCCTCCTGCCGCATCCGCTGAGCCTCGACGACGCCTGCGCGGTCGTCGCGGCGTGGGTCGGCGCGCCGAACGCGGTGACCCCGGCGCCCGACTCACGACACATCGTGCGCGTGCACGAGCTGCTCGCGGCAGCGGGCTCGAGCGGCGGGAACCTCGTCAACGACGCGCATCTCGCCGCTCTCGCCCTGCAGTACGGCGCCACCGTCGTCACGTTCGACAACGACTTCGGCCGCTTCCCCGGCGTGCGCTGGGAATCGCCGCCCGCCGCATCCGCATGAGCCGCTACTTCAGGTGATTCTCCGCCAGGAACGCCTTGGCGATCGCCGCCGCCGACTTCTGATCCACGGTGCTCTGCCGGTTGAGCTCGACCAGCGCCTCGGGCGTGAGCTTGGCCTGCACGGCGTTGATCACCGCCCCGATCCGGCCGGCGACCGACGCGCTCACCAACGGCACCACATTGGAGGCGAGGATGAGGCCCTTGGGGTCCTTAAGCACGAGCAGGTGGTCGGTCGCGATCTTCGGATCAGACGTGTAGATGTCGGCGACGTTGATCGTTCCCGCCACCAGCGCGGCCTCGGTGGTGTCGCCGGTCGGCGAGAAGCCGATGTCGATGCCGTACACGCTCTTCAGCCCCGTGGGGCCATAGGGCCTGCCCGCGAGCTCGGGGTTGCCGCCCAGCGTGAGCGGCACGGTGACCTTCGACAGATCGGCGATCGAGCTGAGCCCGTACCTGTCGGCGAACGGCTTGGTCACCGTGTAGGAGTCCTGGTCGGTCGCGGTCGCCTGATCGAGCACCGCGAGGCCCTTGGGCAGGGCGGCCTTCAGTGCCGCGTAGACCGCGTCGGGCGTGGTCTGGGTGGCCGTCTTGTCGAAGAACTGCAGCAGGTTGCCGGTGTACTCCGGGAACAGCTGGATGGCGCCGCTCTGAATCGACGGCATGTAGGCGTCGCGCTGGCCGATGTTGAACTGGCGCGTCACCGCGATGCCGTCGCCCTCGAGGGCCTGGGCGTAGATCTCGGCGATGATCTCATTGGAGTAGTAGGCCTGCGAGCCGATCACGATCGGGCCGGCGGCCGGGGCGGAGGTGGTCGGCGCGGCCAGCGGGTTGCCTGACGAGCAGCCGGCGAAGGCGACAGAGGCGACGGCGAGCGCCGCCGCGACCGCGACCGCCCGGGTGATGCGTGAACTCATGATGGGCCTCTCTTTCGGTGGGCTGGTTCAGGATGCTGCGCCCGCAGCATGCGGCACGTGCCGCCGCTGCGCCGCATGCGTGCGCGCGCCGCGCGGCACGGCCGCGCGCTGGAGCAAGGCGAATGCGCCGTCGATCACGAGCGCGAGCGCGGCGACCAGCAGCGCGCCGCCGAGCACCATGTCGATGCGGCGCAACGGGATGCCGGCGATGATGTACTGGCCGAGCCCGCCGAGCGCGACATAGGCGGCCAGGGTGACCGTGGCGACCACCTGCAGCATCGCCGAGCGGATGCCCGCCACCAGCAGCGGCAGGCCGAGCGGCACCTCGATGCGCCAGAGCACCTGCCACCCGGTCATCCCCATCGCCCGGCCCGCGTCGATGACGCGACGGTCGATGGCCTCGATGCCGGCATAGGCGCCGGCGAGGATCGAGGGGATGCCGAGCAGCACGAACGTGATCATCGCGGCGGCGACGGTGTGCAGCACCCCCAGCACGAGCACCAGCAGCAGCAGCAGGCCGAACGACGGCACCGCCCGTGCGGCGCCCGCGACGGCGACTGCGACGTCCCTGCCGCGCCCGGTGTGCCCGATCAGCCAGCCG
>CAYLMS010000185.1:0-4226 GCA_964384455.1 uncultured Microbacterium sp.
CGCCTGGGTCTTCGGCGCCGTGCGGTTGATCTCGTCGGCGAGCACCAGGGGGGTGAACACGGGCCCCTCGCGGAACTCGAACTCGCCTGAGCGCGCGTCGTAGACCAGCGACCCCGACACATCGCCAGGCATCAGGTCGGGGGTGAACTGGATGCGCCGGGTGTCCAGCCCGAGCGCGTGGCTGAACGCGCGCACCAGCAGCGTCTTGGCCACCCCCGGCACGCCCTCCAGCAGCACATGGCCGCGGGCCAGCAGCGCGATCAGCAGCCCGGTGACGGCGCCGTCCTGACCCACCACGGCCTTGCCCACCTCCAGGCGCACCCGGTTCATCGCGTCCCGCACAGCGGGATCAGGCTCGGTCATCGGGATTCCTTTCGATACGGATGCTGCGGTGCACGGCGACCTCCAGATCGCGCAGCCGGTCGCTGGCGGCGACGAGCTCGGCGGAGTCGGCGGGGACGGTGTCGATCAGGATGCCGCGCACGGTCTCGCGGGGTGCGCCGATCAGCTCGGCGGCGGCATCGGCCACCTCGTGGGCCGAGGCCGATCGGCCGAGGCCCAGCAGCGCCCCGATCCGGTCGAGCGCGCCCGCGCGCAGCGTGCCGAGCGCATGCGCGGCGTCGCCGGAGCGCGCGTACAGCCGGGCGCGGCCCTCCAGGGTCTCGGCGGCGCGCACGGTGACGGGCAGGTTCTCGGCCACGAGCGGGCCGAAGCGCCGCCCGCGCCACACGCCGGCGAGCACGGCGGCGCACGCCAGCAGCACGAGCACGGGGGTGACCCACGCGGGGGTGAGGTCGCCGAGGGTGGGCGGTGCGACCACGGTGCTGTCGGCCAGGTCGGGCACGTACCAGACCACGGTGGCGTGCCGGCCGAGCAGGCCCAGCGCCAGCGCGGCGTTGCCTCCGGTGGCCAGGTCGGAGTTGACGAACAGCTGGCTCGCGTCGAACGCCGTCACCTCGGCCGCGCCGACACGGGCGCGCACGAGCGCGAAGCCGCCGTCGGCGGGATAGCAGCGGGCGGTGCCGTCGCCGGTGCTCGCGGTGAACAGTGCGCCCGCCACGATCGGGCCGGCGCGCCGGGCCGCCTCCAGCGCGCAGCGCGGCGGCACGGCATCCGACGTGCCGTAGCCCGCGGTCTGCGCCGCGAGCAGCACGCGCACGTCGCGCGCACTCGGCGCCAGCAGCACCGCGTCGGCGGCGGCTTCGGAGACGCGGCGCAGCTCGGCGTCGGACAGGTAGGTCGTCGATGCCAGGGCGAGCGTGGCGGGGGCTGCCCGCAGCGCCGTCAGCGCGGCGTCCAGATCTCGGGCCACCAGCACGTCCACGCCTTGCTGGCGCAGCACCTGCGCCAACGCGCGGCTGCCGTCGGCGCCGGGGCTGTCGGGGTCGAGCAGACCGTCGTGCGCCTGCCAGCGCATGCTCGACGACAGCGCCAGCGTGACCAGGCCTACCACGAGCACGCCGACGCCGATCGCGATCCAGGAGGCCACGCCTCGGCGGCGTCCCGGCGCGGCGGCGGTCTCGGCGCTGGTCGCGGTGGCGGTCGCCTCGGTCATGCGAGCACTCCGTCGGCGTCGACCGGCTGGGCGGCCACGAGGGCGTCGTCGCAGGCGGCGACGGCCTCGTAGCGTGCGGCGGTGCCGGGGCGGCGCAGGTAGCGCACGTCGTCGAACGCGTCGGCGGCGCTGTCGAGCGCGGCGCGGTGCGCGGGGAACGCGCGCCCCGCATCGCGGGCGAACGCATGCACCGTGGCGCCTGGGGCGAGGGCGACGACGCCGCGCTCGGCCGCGCCGCGCGCGATCGCGCGCATGCGCAGCACGATCGCCGCATCCCAGTCGCTGGCCGCGGCGGCGCGCGCCGCGGCGGCGCGCAGCACCGCGGCGCTGCGCGCGTCGTCGTCGCCGAACAGCTCCGCGACCAGGGGCCGGGAGCGCCGGATCGCGTGCGGCCTGCCCCAGATGAGCACCGCGGCGACCACGAGCCCCGACAGCACGAGCACGGCCGCCACGCCGAGCGCGGCATCCCACCCGGGCGGATGCTTCGCGTCGAACAGGTGCAGCACGAAGTCGAAGACCGCCTTGGCGACGCGGTCGAACCAGGTGGGATGCGTCGCCGCGTACTCGGGCTTCGCCAGTTCCTGCTCGGCCCAGTGGCGCGCGTGGTCGGGGTCGGGGAGCAGCGGCAGGTCGCCGTCGCCGCGCACGAGGAGGGAGATCACGGGCGCGGCGGATCCTCGTCGGGCATCGCACCGGGGGCGGTCCACATGGTGGCGTCGGGAGCCGGTGGCGCCACCAGGGCCGGTGCCGCCGGCGAAGGCGGCGCCGGAGCCGGTGCTGCGCCGGGCGGCGGGTAGGCGGCGTACGCCGGCGGCGGCGCGTTGCCGGCACCGGGCGGCGCCCACGCGGGCTGGCGCGGCGGCGCCTGGCGTCCTGGGTGTACCGTGAACGGGTCTTCGTCGTCGGCGGCGCCGCCGTCGCGCCGCTCCACATACGCCAAGAGGTCGAGGTCGAGCCCCTCGTGCCGCATGCGGCAGTCGACGTACAGGATGGCCGTGGCGGTGGACTGCACCACCTGGCCGACCGCCGAGACGATCAGCACCACGAGCTCCGTGAGGATCATTCCCGCCACCACGGCGATGACCCCCGTCGTGTCGGTGTTTCCGGTCGGCGCGAACACGGAGCCGAGCATGGTCGACAGCAGTGAGAAGGGCGCGCTGACCACCTGCGCGAACGTCGAGAAGATGAGCGAGATCACCACGATGATGCCGAGGATGGGCCAGAACCGGGTGCGGGTGAGCTGCCAGGATCGGCGGATGCCACCGGTGATGGTGGCGTGCTCGAGCAGGATCGCCGACGGCACCAGCAGCAGTTTGGTCGACAGCCACAGCGCGAGCACGATCGCCGCGAGCGTCATCGGCAGCATCAGGATCACGGCAGCGAGCGGGGTGAGCATGCCGGCCAGCAGCACGATGCCGACGCCCACGGCGACGAGGGCGACCACGATGGCGCCGAGCATTGCCGTGTAGCCGAGCAGCCGCCATGCGACCGGCTTCACCCGGCGCCACACCTGGCGCAGCGTGAGCCGCTCGGCCACCACCGCGTACGCGACCTCGGTGACCACCACGGCCTGCACCAGCACGCCGAGCGCCGCCACGCCGAGGCTGAGCACGAACGCGCCGATCGCGAACAGCGCCACCGACCCGACCTGCACCGCCTGGGCGTCTTCGGTGCCGGGCTGCACGGTGGCGAGCCGGCCGAACACCGCGACGCCCAGACCGCCGAGCGCGACGACGAGGATGACGGCGGCGATCGCCTGCGCGCCGAGCGCGAAGCCGAGCATCACCTTCGGGTTCTGTCGCAGCGCGGTGAACGAGCGGCCGAGCACCGTGCCGAAGCCCAGCGGATGCAGCGGCACGATGCCGGGACGGGAGGCGGGCGTCCAGGTGCCGTTGGCGGTCACAGCGCATCCCCTCCCGAACGGTGCGCGTTCATCGTGTCATATGGGCGCTGTATGCGCGAGCAGTGCGCACCGGGTGGGAACGGATGGCCGTCCGGGTGGCACGCTCAGGCGTGTCCACTACTCTATGGATACCTAGCTGGAGGACGACCCGATCCCGATGACATCCCGCATCCTGGTTGTCGATGACGACACCGCGCTCGCCGAGATGATCGGCATCGTGCTGCGGACCGAAGGCTTCGACACGGTGTTCTGCGCCGACGGCGCCGACGCGCTCGGCGTGTGGCGCGCTCAGCGCCCCGACCTGATTCTGCTCGACCTCATGCTGCCCGGCATGGACGGCATCGAGATCTGCACCCGCATCCGGCGCGACTCCGGGGTGCCGATCATCATGCTCACCGCCCGCACCGATACCGCCGATCTGGTCAAGGGGCTGGAATCCGGCGCCGACGACTACATCATGAAGCCGTTCAACCCCAAGGAGCTGGTGGCGCGTATCCGCACCAGATTGCGACCCGCCGCGCACACCGGGGGCGATACGCTGCGCATCGGCGATCTGGTGGTCGATGTCGACGCGCACGAGGTGCGCCGTGACGGTGCGCCGATCGCGCTGACGCCGCTGGAGTTCGAGCTGCTGGTGGCGCTGGCCGCCAAGCCGCAGCAGGTGTTCTCCCGCGAGATGCTGCTCGAGCAGGTGTGGGGCTACCACTACAAGGCCGACACGCGGTTGGTGAACGTGCACGTGCAGCGGCTGCGCGCCAAGGTCGAGCC
>CAYLMS010000186.1:0-4191 GCA_964384455.1 uncultured Microbacterium sp.
GCGCCCCAGGTGACGGTCGGGATCTCACGCATCGCGACGGTCTCGGGGAACAGCACCGCCGAGTTCGTGTCGTATCCGGGGGTGAAGTCGACGAGCCGCAGCGAGACGAACAGCTTGTTGCCGTAGTCGCCCGCCTCGAGCTCGGCGACGAACTCGGGCCAGATCACCTCGACCAGCACCGCCTCGACGAACCGGTTGCGCGAGCCGTTCTGCGTGTACATCGGGAACACGACGAGGTGCCGGATGCCGTCGATCCGGTGCTGCTGCGGCTGGAAGGCCATGAGCGACTCGAGGAAGTCGGGCTCGACGAAGCCCGCATCGGCCCAGCGCTCGAAGTCGTGCGCGCACGCGGTGAGGTACTCGGCATCGTGCGGGAAGCGGGGTGCGAGCTCGCGCACGGCGTCGACGACGACCTCGACCAGCGACCGGGCCTCGGCATGGTCGGATGCCTCGGGCACCGAGCCGTCCTGCGCCTGCAGGCCCTGCAGCGCGGTCGCCGCATCCTTCAGCCGCAGCCAGGCGGCGCTGCGCTCGACGCCGGCGGCGGCATCCTCGACGACCTCGGGCTCGCCGACGATCGCCTCGGACGCACCGGTGGGGGCGTGGCTGATGGACATGGGAACCTCCGATCGGGAAGGCTCGGGCGCGGCGCTGCTCGGGCGCGGCGCTGCGCGACGGTGGATTTGTGCGGTGCGGGCGAGATGCTCGCCTCCTATCGATTGTGCCCGATGTCCGCGGAAATAGGAATTCCTACGGCCAAACAATCGATCGGCCGGTATTCTTACGGCAATGTCGGATATCATCCCGCTTTCACCCGCGCGTCTCGATGACCCCAGGGATGCGCAGATCATCGCTGCCATCTCGCGCGACGCGCGTGCGACGCTGGCGCAGCTGTCTCAGGCGGTCGGGCTGTCGGTGTCGGCCGTGCAGTCGCGGCTGCGCCGCCTCGAAGCGCGCGGCGTGATCGCCGGGTACCGGCCCATCCTCGATGCCGAGGCGGTGGGCAAGCCGTTGTCGGCGTTCATCGAGATCACCCCGCTGGATCCGGGTCAACTCGACAACGCGCCGGAGCTGCTCGAGCATCTCGATGCGATCGAGGCGTGCCATTCGATCGCGGGCGACGCGAGCTACATGCTGTTCGTGCGGGTCGGCTCGCCGCGCGAACTGGAGACCTTGATCCGCGACATCCGCCAGGCGGCCGCGGTGAACACGCGCACCACCGTCGTACTGCAGACCTTCTACGAGCACCGCCCGGTGGCCCCCGCGCCCCTCTGACCCGTCGCCCCTCACCCTCCTGCACAGGATGGCGACACCTTCCTGCGATGGCCGCAGGAATTCCTGTGTGCCATCGCAGAAAGGTGGCGCCAATCTGAAGCGGTAGTGGGGGCGGGCGATCAGTCGTGGCGGGGGAAGCCCAGGTTGAGGCCGCCGTGCGAGGGGTCGAGCCAGCGGCTGGTCACGGCCTTCTCGCGCGTGAAGAAGTCGAAGCCGGCCGCACCGTAGGCCTTCGCGTCGCCGAACAGCGAGGCCTTCCAACCGCCGAACGCGTGATACGCCACCGGCACAGGAATAGGCACGTTGATGCCGATCATGCCCACCTGCACCTCGTGCTGAAAGCGCCTCGCCGCCCCACCGTCGTTCGTGAAGATCGCGGTGCCGTTGCCGTAGGGGCTCGCGTTGATGATCCGCAGCGCCTCCTCGTAGCCGTCCACCCGCACCACCGACAGCACCGGCCCGAAGATCTCGTCGCCGTACACCGGGGAGGATGTCGGCACCCGGTCGATCAGCGTCGGTCCGAGCCAGAACCCGTCGGGCTCGCCGTCGGCGGCGACATCCCGCCCGTCGACCACCACCGACGCGCCGTCACCGGGCGCCCGCTCGATGTACGACGCCACCTTGTCGCGGTGCATCCCGGTGATCAGCGGCCCCATGTCGGTGCCGCGCGTGCCGTCGCCCACCCGCAGGGTGCCCATGCGCTCGCGCACCTTGGCGACGAACTCGTCGGCCACGGCATCCACCGCCAGCACCACCGAGATCGCCATGCACCGCTCCCCGGCCGAGCCGAAGCCGGCGTTCACCGCCGCGTCGGCGGCCAGGTCGAGGTCGGCGTCGGGCAGCACGAGCATGTGGTTCTTCGCCCCGCCGAACGCCTGCACGCGCTTGCCCGCGCGGGTGCCCGTCTCGTACACGTAACGCGCGATCGGCGTGGAGCCCACGAACGACAGCGCGCGCACCTCGGGATGCGCCAGCAGCGCGTCGACCGACTCCTTGTCGCCGTGCACGACGTTGAACACGCCGTCGGGCAGGCCCGCCTCGGTGAACAGCTGCGCCATCCACACCGCGGCCGACGGATCCTTCTCGCTCGGCTTGAGCACGACCGCGTTGCCGGCCGCGATCGCGACGGAGAAGAACCACAGCGGCACCATCGCCGGGAAGTTGAACGGGCTGATGATGCCCACCACGCCGAGCGGCTGGCGCACCGTGTACACGTCGATGCCGGTCGACACGTTCTCGGAGTAGCCGCCCTTGGTGTGCATGCCCAGTCCGCACGCCAGCTCGACCACCTCGAGCCCGCGCAGCACCTCGCCGAGCGCATCCGAGAGCACTTTGCCGTGCTCGGCGGTGATGATCGCGGCCAGCTCCTGCTTGCGGGCGTTGAGCAGCTCGCGGAACGCGAACATCACCGTCTGCCGCTTCGCGATGCTCACCTCCGACCAGCTCTGTGCCGCGACGGCGGCGACGCGCACCGCCTCGTCAACGTCGGCAGTGCTCGCGTAGCGCACTTCGCGCATGACGCGGCCGAGCGCGGGATTGAACACCGGCCCGGTGCGGTCGGATGCTCCCGCCCAGGCGGTTCCACCCACCCAGTGCTCGATCGTGGTCGCCGTGGCGCTCGTGGCGGGCGCGGTCATGCTGTCGGTCATCATCGTCCTCTCCTGCGGTCTCTTCGTGGGAGACCTCCTGTTCCCAGTCTGCGCCCCTCAGGAGCGCGCGGCCACCGTGCGGCGCAGCGCGGGGATCACCGTCTCGCCGTAGACCCGCAGCGTCTCCTCCTTGCCGTCGTGCTGCAGGTAGCCGGCGAACTGGGTGACGCCGAGGTCGCGCAACTGCTGCAGCTTCGCGATGTGCTGCTCGGCGGTGCCGAGCACGCAGAACCTGTCGACGATGTCGTCGGGCACGAAGTCGACGTGGTCGTTGCCGGCGCGGCCGTGCGTGTTGTAGTCGTAGCCGGTGCGTCCGGCGATGTAGGCGGCCAGGTCACTCGGGATGGCGCCCGCGCCGTAGCGCGCGACGATGTCGGCCACGTGGTTGCCCACCATGCCGCCGAACCAGCGGCACTGGTCGCGCTGGTGGGCCAGGTCGTCGCCGATGTACATCGGCGCGGCCACGCAGAAGGCGAGAGCATCGGGGTCGCGCCCGGCGGCGGCCGCCGCATCCCGCACCTCCTGGATCATCCAGCGCGCGATGTCCACGTCGGCCAGCTGCAGGATGTAGCCGTCGCCGACCTCGCCGGCCAGCTTCAGCGCCTGCGGACCGTAGGCGGCCACCCACACCTGCAGCGACGATCCGCGGCTCCACGGAAACTGCAGGGTGGTGCCGTGGTGCTCGACCGGCCGCGAATTGGCGAGCTCGCGGATCACGTGGATCGATTCGCGCAGCTGCGCCATGGTCGTCGGCCGCCCGTTGGTCACCCGCACCGCCGAGTCGCCGCGGCCGATGCCGCACACGGTGCGGTTGCCGTACAGCTCGTTCAGCGTGGCGAACACGGATGCCGTGACCGTCCAGTCCCGCGTCGCCGGGTTCGTCACGAACGGCCCCACCATGACCCGGCGGGTCGCCGCCAGGATCGCCGAATGCACGACGTAGGGCTCTTCCCACAGCAGGTGCGAGTCGAACGTCCAGACGTGGCTGAAGCCGTGCGCCTCGGCGAGCTGCGCGAGCTGGATCACCCGCGCGGCCGGCGGGTCGGGCTGCAGCACCACGCCGAAGTCCATCGTGGTGCCCTACACCAGGTACTGCGACAGGCCGCGGCGCACGAACCTGCCGTCACCGCGGCCGCCGAGGTAGCGACCGCCGTCGACGATGACCTTGCCGCGCGAGAGCACGGTGTCGACGTGCCCGTCGATCTCGAAGCCCTCCCAGGCCGAGTGGTCCATGTTCATGTGGTGCGTCGCGCCGTAGCCGATCGAC
>CAYLMS010000187.1:0-4186 GCA_964384455.1 uncultured Microbacterium sp.
TGTTGACGAACGTGCGGAAGTAGCGGTTGCTGGCGCGCCGTGCGACGGCCTCGGCCGTCTCCTGGCTGATCGATGACACGACTGCGGCGGTGGGCTGCTCGCGCGCGATCTCGAGTGCGAGGTTAGGTCCGGATGCCACGGCGATCCTGGCCGGATCGATGCCCAGCTCCTGCGCCATCACCTCGCTCATGCGCAGGCCGGTGCGCCGCTCCACGCCCTTCATCAGCGACACCACCGGCACGTCGACGTCGACGATGAGCGCGCGCACGGCCTTGAGATTCTCCCGCAGCAGCTGGCTGGGGATCGCGAGATACACCTGCTGGGCGCCCGCCAGCGCCTCCGACAGGTGGTGCGTGGCCGCGATCTCGCGCGGCAGGTTGATGCCAGGCAGATACTGGCTGTTGCGCTTGGCCTCGTCGATCTCGTGCGCGAGCTCGGGTCGGCGCGCCCACATGGTGACCTGGGCGCCGCCATCGGCGAGGATCTTGCCGAAGGTCGTGCCCCAGCTCCCCGAGCCGAGCACTGCGACCCGAGGCGCCGTCGCCTGCGGCTTAGGACTCAAAGCGGCCCGTCTCCTTCTGGTCGTGCGCGGCGGGATCCCAGCGCGTCGCCGGCGGCTGCTCGCCGCGCAGGTCGCCGACCATCGCCGCGAGCGAGTCCATCAGCACCGTGGTGCCCTCGGCCAGCGCCGCGGGCTGGGTCAGACGTTCACGATACCCGTCCAGCGGCACCGGGTCGCCCACCCGCACCCGCACCAGCTTGCGCGGCGGCCACAGCCGCAACCGCCGGGCATACCTCGGCAGGATCTCCTGGGCTCCCCAGTGCGCGATCGGGATCAGCGGGATGTCTCCGGTGAGCGCGAGCCGCACCGCTCCGGTCTTGCCCCGCATCGGCCAGAGGTCGGGGTCGCGGGTGAGCGTGCCCTCCGGATAGACGATCACGCCACGGCCATGCCGCACCAGCTGTTCCGAGACCTGCAGCGTGTGCTTCGCGGAGCCGGCGGTCGAGGATCGCGCGACCGGCACCATCCCGGTGGCGCGCAGCGCCCAGCCCAGCACGGGCACCCGGAACAGGCTCTCCTTCGCCATGAACCGCGGCGCGCGGCCCATGCGCCACACGGCGACGGCGACGATCAGCGGGTCGATCTCGCTGCAGTGGTTCGGTGCGAGCACATAGGCGCCGTCGCGCGGGAGCTTGTGGGCGTCCTCGATCCGCACCTTCGCGAGCAGGCCGACCACCGGGACGATCACGCAGGCCAGCGCCCAGAACACGCTGGGCCTGGACTTCTCCGCCGTCGCGCGGTGTCGCGTCACCGTCAGCCCACGACGTCGAAGTCGGCGCCCAGCACGGTGAGCTTGGCGAACAGCTTCTCGTAGCCGCGGCGGATGATCCCGACGTTGCGCACGGTCGACTGCCCCTCGGCCGCGAGCGCGGCGATCACGTAGCTGTAGCCGCCGCGCAGGTCGGGCACGACGACATCCGCACCGTGCAGCGGGGTCGGTCCGGTGATCACGGCCGCCTGCTCGAGCTCGCGACGCGCGACCCTGCGTGCGGGGGCATCCAGTCCGCGCGGATGCACGACGATGTCAGCCCCCATCTGCACGAGCGCCTGCGTGAAGCCGAGCCGGTTCTCGTACACGGTCTCGTGCACCACCGAGCGGCCGCGCGCCTGGGTGAGCGCGACGATCAACGGTTGCTGCCAGTCGGTCATGAAGCCCGGGTGCACATCCGTCTCGACGGTGACCGCGCGCAGGTCGCCGCCGCGGCGGAACAGGATGCCGTCCTCGCGCACGTCGAAGTCGCCGCCCACCTTGCGCACCACGTTGAGGAAGGTCAGCATCTCCTGCTGCCTGGCGCCGCCGACGAAGATCTCACCGTCGGTGGCCAGAGCGGCGGCCGCCCAGCTCGCCGCCTCGTTGCGATCGAAGATCGCACGATGGTCGTAGCCGCGCAGCCGATCGACCCCCTCGATCAGCAGCACGCGATTCGGCTCGTACGAGATGATCGCGCCCATCTTCTGCAGCACCGCGATCAGGTCCATGATCTCGGGCTCGATCGCCGCGTTGCGCAGCTCGGTCACCCCGCGCGCCCGCACCGCGGTGAGCAGCACCTGCTCGGTCGCCCCGACGCTCGGGTAGGGCAGTCGCAACTCGGCGCCGTGCAGTCCACCGGGAGCCGAGAGCCGGATGCCGCTGGGCAGCTTGTCCACCACGGCGCCGAAGCGGCGCAGCGCGTCGAGATGGAAGTCGATCGGCCGGTCGCCGATGCGGCAGCCGCCGAGATCGGGGATGAAGGCTTCGCCGAGCAGATGCAGCAACGGGCCGCAGAACAGGATCGGGATGCGCGAGGCGCCCGCGTGCGCGTCGATCTCCTCCATGTGCGCGGAGACGGCACCGCTGGGGTCCAGCCGCAGACTGCCGTCCTCCGCGCCGTCCTCGACCCGCACGCCGTGCACCTCGAGCAGCGAGCGCACCACCTGCACATCGCTGATGTCGGGGACATCCCGCAGCGTGCTGGTGCTGTCGCCGAGGAGCGCCGCGACCATCGCCTTGGTGACCAGGTTCTTGGCGCCCTTGACCTCGACCCGCCCGCGCAACGGGCGACCGCCCCGGATGGCGAGCACCTCGCCCTGATCCTCCGGCGCCCCGGCCTGCGGGTCGGACGGCACCGGTTCGCCGATCAAGGTCTTCATGCTCTGGGGCCTCACTTCGGTCGAGTTCGTGGACGCGGTCCCCGTTGTGCGGGGCCGCGACGTCAGCGGACGGGAAGCGTCCGCGGCCGCCACGCCTCACGGCGGGCCTCGAACTGCGCGATCCGTTCTTCGTTGCGCAGCGTGAGCCCGATGTCGTCGAGCCCTTCGAGGAGCCGCCACCTAGTGTAATCATCGATCTCGAAGTCGATCTCGAGAGCACCCGCCACAACCCGCCGCGCCTGCAGGTCGACCGTGAGTCGCATGCCGGGGTCGGCGTCGATCGCGGCCCAGATCTCCTCGACGGCGGCGTCGTCGATCACCGCGGCGAGCAGTCCCTGTTTGCCCGCGTTGCCGCGGAAGATGTCGGCGAAACGCGGACTCAGCACGACCCGGAAGCCGTAGTCGCGCAGCGCCCAGACGGCGTGCTCGCGGCTCGACCCGGTGCCGAAGTCGGCGCCGGCGACGAGGATGCTCGCCCCGGCGAATGCGGGCTGGTTGAGCACGAAGTCGGGATCCTGCCGCCAGGTCGCGAACAGCGCGTCGTCGAAGCCGGTCTTCGTGACCCGCTTGAGGTACACCGCGGGGATGATCTGATCGGTGTCGACGGCGGAGCGCCGCAACGGGGCTGCGATGCCGGTGTGGGTGGCGAACGCGTCCATGTCAGGCCTCCCCCTGCTCTGCCGGCTCCAGATCGCCCGGACTCGACAGCGTGCCGCGCACCGCCGTGGCCGCCGCCACCAGTGGCGACACCAGATGCGTGCGCCCGCCCTTGCCCTGGCGGCCCTCGAAGTTGCGGTTCGAGGTCGAGGCGCAGCGCTCGCCCGGGGCGAGCTGGTCGGGATTCATCCCCAGGCACATCGAGCAACCCGCGAAGCGCCACTCGGCGCCGAAGTCGGTGAACACCTTGTCGAGCCCCTCGGCCTCCGCCTCCAGCCGCACGCGCGCCGATCCGGGCACCACCATCACCCGCACGCCCGGCGCCTTCGTGCGGCCCTTCACGACCGAAGCGAACTGGCGCAGATCCTCGATGCGACTGTTCGTGCAGGAACCCATGAACACGGCATCCACCGCGATGTCCTTCATCGGAGTGCCCGGGGCGAGATCCATGTAGGCCAGCGCCCGCTCGGCGGCGGCGCGCTCGTTCGCATCGGCGAATGCGGCCGGCTGCGGCACCGCCGCCGACAGCGACACGCCCTGACCGGGGTTCGTGCCCCACGTCACGAACGGCTCGAGCTCGCCGGCGTCGATCACCACCTCGGCGTCGTACACCGCGCCCTCGTCGGAGGGCAGGGTGCGCCAGTAGGCGACGGCATCCTCCCAGTCCTGCCCGGTCGGCGCGTGCGCACGCCCCTTCAGGTACGCGACGGTGGTCTCGTCGGGAGCGACCATGCCTGCCCGGGCGCCGGCCTCGATCGACATGTTGCACACCGTCATCCGGCCCTCCATCGACAGGGCACGGATGGCGCTGCCGCGGTATTCGAGCACGTAGCCCTG
>CAYLMS010000188.1:0-4172 GCA_964384455.1 uncultured Microbacterium sp.
CACGGCCGCTGCCCCCACCAGCAGCGCCCAGGCGCCGAGGGTGGACCCGTCGGCGGGGGTCCCCGGGTGGGCGGGCGCGTCGACCGCGAGGCGCTCGTCGGCGACGAGCGCCTCGCGGAGCCCTGGGTACACGCCCAGTTCGTGCCAGCGCTCGGCATCGGCGGGCCGTTCGGCATCGACCGGCCGCTCCGCCGCAGGCGGCGGGCCGGCCGCCAGCCACGCGTTCTCCACCCGCACCTGCCTGCGCGGGATCGCCAGCCGCAGCACGTCGCCGGCCGAGCCGGCGGCACGGTCGGCCACCTGGCGGGCCAGGGTGTAGAGCCGCTCGGGCAGCACGCACACCGGTGACACCACGGCATCAAGCTCGGACAGCGGCCGGGCGGCGGCATCCGCTTCGGCCAGCTCGACGAGATAGCCGTCGACCACGCGACCCGCGCTGCGCAGCGGAACCCGCACCCGCACGCCTGGCAGCGCCTGTTCGGCGAGCGCCGCCGGGATCGCGTAATCGAACAGCCTGTCCAGCTGCGGCAGCGGCGAGTCGATCAGCACGCGGGCCACGGCCGTCACGCGCGCGACCCGTCAGATTCCGGCGGCCGCGCGCAGCGCGTCGACGCGATCCAGCCGCTCCCACGTGAATCCGGGCAGCTCGCGACCGAAGTGACCGTAGGTGGCCGTCTGCGCGTACACCGGGCGGAGCAGGTCGAGGGCGTCGATGATCGCCTTGGGTCGCAGATCGAACACGTCGAGGATGGCGCGGGTGATGACGTCGTCGCCTACTCGCCCCGTGCCGAACGACTCGACGTACAGTCCGACGGGATTCGCCTTGCCGATGGCGTACGCCACCTGCACCTCTAGCCGATCGGCGAGCCCCGCCGCGACCGCGTTCTTGGCCACCCAGCGCATGGCGTAGGCCGCCGAACGGTCGACCTTCGACGGATCCTTGCCGCTGAACGCACCGCCGCCGTGCCTGGCCGCTCCCCCGTAGGTGTCGATGATGATCTTGCGGCCCGTGAGCCCGGCATCGCCCTTCGGTCCGCCGGTGACGAACGGCCCGGCGGGGTTGATGTAGTACTTCACGGCGGGCAGGTCGAGCCCGGTCGCCGACAGCACCGGGTCGATCACCGCGGCGCGCACCCGCTCGCACAGTTCGTCGCGGCCGATGTCGGGGTGGTGCTGCGTGGACAGCACCACCGACTCCACCGTCTTGGGGGTGTGCCCGTCGTAGCCCAGGGTGACCTGAGTCTTGCCGTCGGGGCGCAGGAACGGCAGCTCGCCGCTGCGTCGCACCTCGGCGAGCCGTTCGGCCATGCGGTGCGCCGTCCAGATGGCCATCGGCATGAGCTCGGGCGTCTCACGCGTGGCGAACCCGAACATGATGCCCTGGTCGCCCGCGCCCTGCTCGTCGATCGGGTCGACCGACCCCGCCTCGCGGCGCTCGAACGCCTTGTTCACGCCGGCGGCGATGTCGGAGGACTGCGCGCCGATCGACACGCTGACCCCGCACGAGTCGCCGTCGAAGCCGGTCTCGCTGGAGGTGTAGCCGATGCGACTGACGATCTCGCGCACGAGCGCCGGGATCTCGACGTAGGCTGAGGTCGACACCTCGCCGGCCACGTGCACCAGCCCGGTGGTGACCAGCGTCTCGACGGCCACCCGGCCGCGCGGGTCGTCGGCGATGATGGCGTCGAGGATGCCGTCGGAGATCTGATCGCAGATCTTGTCGGGATGGCCCTCGGTGACCGACTCCGAGGTGAACAGACGCAACGGGCTCATAGCACTCCGGGGATCTCGAGGACGGCAGGACACCAGGATGCCTGAGGCGTCCGACACCGGCCGGATCGCGGCATCCTTCGGATCAGTCGTTGTGCCGCAGGCGCAGCTTGTCCTCGTTGATCTCGTGCAGCGCGATGGTCAGCGGCTTGTCCTCGACGGTGGAGTCCACCAGCGGACCGACGTTGTCGAACAGATTGCCCTCGTGCAGGTCGGCGTAGTAGTCGTTGATCTGTCGCGCGCGCTTGGCCGCGTAGATCACGAGCTGGTACTTCGAGTCGACCTTGTCGAGCAGGTTGTCGATGGGGGGCTCGATGATGCCCTGGTTCGTTCCGGCCACGAGGAGCCTTTCTGGGAGCGGATGGAGGAATCGCTGCGCTGACGCAAACAGCCAGTCTACCGGCTTGGCGCAGCCGGCCGTTCAGGGCACCAGCGCCACCACCGCTGCCGCAGCCCGCGCCACATCGTCGTTGACGATCCGGTAGTCGAACTCGCACTGCGCGGCCAGTTCGGTCTTCGCCGTGCGCAGCCGCCTGGCCTGCTCGGCGGGGCTCTCGGTGCCGCGCCCGACCAGGCGCTGCACCAGCTCGTCCCAACTGGGCGGCAGCAGGAACACCAGCGTCGACGCGGGCGCGGCTGCGCGCACCTGGCGCGCGCCCTGCAGATCGATCTCCAGCAGCACGGTGCCGCCGTCGCCGAGCGCCTCCTCGACCGGCCCGCGGGGCGTGCCGTAGCGATGGCTGTTGTGCACGGTGGCGTATTCCAGCAGCGCTCCGGAGTCGATCAGCGCATCGAATCCGGCATCGTCGACGAACAGGTAGTGCTCGCCGTCGACCTCGCCCGGCCGCGGCGGGCGGGTGGTGGCCGATACCGATAGCCGGATCTCGGGGTGGTCGGCGGCGATCCGGGCGGCCACGGTGCCCTTGCCGACGGCGGTGGGTCCGGCGAGCACGATGAGGCGGCTACGGCCGGCGCGCGGCTCGGGCTCCGGCATGCGTGCCTGCAGGAACTCGGCCAGGTCGCGCTGCTGCCGCGAGCCGAGCCCGCCGAGGCGTTTGACCGGGGAGATGGCCAGTTGCGCCAGGATGCGGTCGCGCTTGCCTTCGCCGATCGCGGGGATGCTGGTGAGGAAGTCGGTGACGCGCAAAGTGCCCGCGGGTGAGGCGGGAGCTGTAGCGGCGCGGCGCAGTAGTTCCTGCGGGGTGATCACGCGCGTGGCGACGTCCCGCTTGAGCGCGGCGCGCGCGCGCCGCGCGGCGATGGCCTTGCGGGAGGCGGCGACGCGGTCGACCTCGGGAACGATGCGGGCGGGCGTTGCGGTGTCAGACATGGATCCTCGGAGGGTAGTGCGTACGGCGTTCTGCGATGACCTGGGACAACCGGTCGGGACCGGCTTGAAGGATGCTGCGGCTCTCGCTCGCGATGACGCCCGGCGCGAGCGGGCCGAAGATACGGGCAAGGTCGGCGGGCTGTGCGCCCTGCGCCCCGAAGCCGGGAGCCAGGACGGGCAGCGTGCGCGCGAAGGCATGGTCGAGCCCGCACGCCGACAGGTCGACCGTGGCCCCGATGACGAGCCCGATATCCGCCCACTCGCCGGCGGGCGCCGGGTCGGTGAAGGCCGCGACCTCCGTCGCGACGGCGGCGGCGACCGGCATCCCCGCCGTCACCGCGCGCTGCAGCGCGCTCGCCTCGGGGTTGCTGGTGGCGGCCAGCACGAACGCCCCCTTGCCGTGTCGCAGCGCGAAGCGCAGCGTCGACGCCAGCGCGCCGACGCCGAGATACGGGCTGAGCGTGACCGCATCCGCCTCCAGCGACGACCCCGGGGTCAGCCAGGCCGCCGCGTACGCATCCATGGTGCTGCCGATATCGCCCCGCTTGGCGTCGGCGACCACCAAGAGGCCCGCCGCGCGCGCCGCGGCGAGCACCGCCTCGAGGGCGGCGAACCCGGCGGAGCCGTGCCGCTCGAAGAACGACACCTGCGGCTTGACGACACCGACCTGCCCGGCGGCGTCCTCCACGACGCGCAGGCCGAACTCCCGCGCGCCCGCAGCATTGTCGGCGAGACCCCATTCGCTCAGCAGCGCGGCGTGCGGGTCGATGCCCACGCACAGCCGGCCGTGCCGTTCGATCGCTGCGCGCAGCCGCGCGCCGAATCCGGTCATCGGCGTCCGGCCCGGTCGGCGGCGTACTCCTGCAGGCTGCGCACGGCGAAGCCGGAGTGCATGGCGTCCATCGCGCTGACCGCGGCGCCGACCACGGCCATGGTGGTGAACAGCGCCTTGTCCGCGGCCACGGCGGCGGCGCGGATCTCGTAGCCGTCGGCGCGGGCCGAGCGGCCGCTGGGGGTGTTGATCACGATGTCGATGCGGCCGGCGTTGATGAGGTCGACGATGTTCTCCGCA
>CAYLMS010000189.1:0-4171 GCA_964384455.1 uncultured Microbacterium sp.
CGGCCTCCGACCAGGCGTCGCCAGATGCCTGCAAGGAAGCGGAACAGTTTCGGGACCAGCTAGATCAACAGCAGCAGGAACGCGGCGAACGCACCGACGACGAGCGCTCCCCAGCCCACCCAGCCGAGGTACAGTCCGAGCAGGCCGGCGAGCTTCACGTCTCCACCGCCCATCCCCCCGGGCCGCACGAGGCGCAGCACGAAGTAGAACAGGTACAGGCCGGCCATGCCGATCAGGGCGCGCAGCAGTACAGTCCAATCGACGCCGAGCAGGCACGCGGTGCCGAACAGCAGCAGCGCCACGCCGTAGCTCGGCAGCACGATCGCGTCGGGCAACCGGTGGGTGTCGAGGTCGATGAGCGCGAGGGCCAGGCTGATCGCTGCCAGGTAGAGGTAGGCGACGGTGAGCAGGATGCCCACTGGACCCGCCCACGAGCCGAGCGACAGCCACGCGACTCCGACGAAGGCGACGCCGGTGGCGAGCTCGACCAGCGGGTATCGCGCCGAGATGCCGGCCCCGCATGCGGCGCAGCGGCCGCGCAGCGCGATCCAGGCCAGCACGGGGACGTTCTGCCACGCCCGCACGGGAGTGTCGCACGACGTGCAGCGACTCGGCCGCGTCAGCGGGATGCCGGCCGGCACGCGGTAGACGACCACATTGAGAAACGAGCCGATCACCAGGCCGAGCACGCCGGCGAATACGACGAGCGGGACGGCCGCAGGGACGGCGAGGGCGTTCACGGCAGATCCCTTCTTGACACGAGAGCTCCAAGGGCCGCTCCGGTCGAGGTGCCTGTGCCGGGCATCGTCGCGCTGGAGGGCATGCCGGGCAGAGCGATCGCCGCGCCCACGAAGGTCATGCCGCCGCCGTACGAGAATCCACCACCATAGAACGCACCGGTCCAGCCGCTGTTGCCACCGATCGACACGGTGCACGGCGTATAGGCCATCGCGATCACGCCGCTCATGTCAGTGCCGTTGATCACGATGTTTCCCGCTCCGTTCGAGCACGAAGGCGACGCGCTGCCGCTCACGCCGTCATTCACGACGAACCAGACGCGGGACTTCGTGCCGTTCGCCGACGTGAACTTCGTGGTCGTCAGGTCGAAGGCTTTGGCCACGAACACGATGTCGGAGTTCAACGCGACATTCGGGTTCGAGCCGTTGTTGGCCGAGAGCGTGCCGCACGCTGTGGCATCGATGATCGTCGGAGTGGTGAGCGCCGCCGTCTCCCGCCAGCCGGCTGCGTTGCCGGTGCTCGGGTTGTTCTGCATGAATCGGGCGCACGTCCAGGGGCCCGCGCCCGAGTTCACAAGCTTGATCTGGGCGAAGGTCGTGCCGTTGAACGGCTGCCAGTCGGTCGGCTTGTAGGTGTAGCTGAACCACGGATCGAAGCTCGGCGCGGGAGGCACCGGCACCGAGGCCGGCCAGCTGATGCCACCGGCGACGCGAGGAGACGTGGCGGTCGGCGCGATCACTTTCTGCCAACCGTCGTAGTCGACTTCGGCCGACGAAGGCAACGTCAGTGCACCGGCGATGCTCGCGCTCGTAAGATTCACGATCCCGCGCGCCGAGACGTTGCCCGGGTAGGTGAAACCGTTCCAGCCGAAGCCGATCGGACCGCCCACCGTGATGTTCCCCAGGATCTGCCCTTGGAGGTTGTAGCTGCCGGTGTTTGACGCGATGGCGTTGCCCTTGATCACGTCGGTCGTGTTGGTCATCGTGAGCAGCCCGCCGGCGCGCACGTTGCCGTCGATGGTGCACCCGCCATTGGTCTTGATCGCGCCCGATGCGACGATGTTCGCGGGCACGTGCACCTGGCAGGTGAAGCCGCCCGACGGGATGACGATCGACAGCAGTCCATTGCTGTTCGAGGTGATCACTTCCTTGGTGAACGTGGTGTCACCGTAGAAGACCATGTCGGCGCCGTGACCCGTTGATCCGCTCGTGTAGGCATAGACCGCCTGCGTCGTCGTGCTGCCGCCGGTCGCCCCCGAGCCGATGGCGGTGAACGTGGCCTGGCCGCCCGTGCACGAACTGGTGACGCTATAGGTGGGAGTCGTCGAGGTGAGGTTCAGGGCGCAGAAGTTGCCGGTGCGCCGCGCCGTCGCCACCGCGTCGGTGAGGCCGGCGTCGGCCGCAGCCCGGGACTGAGCGGTGCTGCGCGCACCCGCCAGCATGCCGGTGGTCGATGCCACCACCGCGGCGACGGCGAGCCCGCCGATCGTGAGCACCAGCATCACCACCAGCACCACCACGATCGCCGAACCGGCGTCGTCTCCTGCTCGCAACCTGCGCGCCAGCTTCACCAGCAAGGTCCTGCCCCTCCCAAGGTCGCCTGTGCGACCACTCCTGTCGTCACGGGCACGGTCGCCGCGCCCGCGGTCACGGTGAAGCCGGCGGTCAGCGTGCTGCCGCTGGCGGTGAACACGGTCGTCGCCGGCGAGATCACCGACACGCCGGGCACGAGGTTGGTCCACCCCGCGGTCGAGGTCACCGGGATGATGGTCGACGATGTCTTGTACATCAGATTGCCGCCGCTGAGCGACCAGGCCCGGCACTGCCAAGTCGCAGCACCGGTCACCACGACCGCGCGCACGGTGAGTCCGTTCGTTTCGACCTTGAACGCCGTGGCGTTGCGGATCGAGGTCTGCAGCGAGTTGGCGATGATCGTGGCCCGGCCGGTGGCGGTGTCGCGATCGGTGGTCTGCGCCTGCGACTTGAGCCCGTTGATCAGCAGCCCGGCCATCAGGGCGAGGATGAGTGCGCCCACCGCGAGATAGACGATCAGCTCGACGAGCGTCACCCCCTCGTCCTTCGGCCGCACGCTCATGATCCGGCCACCAGCAACTTCGTGGGCAGCGACGTGAGGATCGTGCTCGGCGACGCCGTCTTGACGACGGTCACCGTCACCGTCACCGTGGCCGGGAATGGGGCCGAGGGGCAAGTGCCGACCGAGATCGTCGCCTGCAGCCCCGACCCCGACGGGTCGACCGTGGTCTTGTTGTTGTACGCCGTGGTCAGCGCCGCGCAGCTCGAGGTCGTCGAGTCGTTGGGGTACGCCGCCTTGATGGGCGCCAGCTGGGCATTGGCAAAGGCCGTCGACGAGGTCAGCGACTTGTTCACCACGCTCGTGCGCGTCGCCCCGACCAGCAGCGGAAGCAGCGCCAGGGCGAGCACGGCAAGCAGGAACATCGCGACCACGAGTTCGACGATGCTGAAGCCTGTGTCGGTCCGATGCATTGCACGCACGATGGGCCTCCTGCCTAGCGATGGACGAGTCTGGCCCCGGATGGGCTCAGAGCATCTGTGCCCACCCAGGAACCACTCGGTTGTGAAAGTGCTCAGCAGCCGGGGCCGGACTTGAACGCCGTCGCAGCGGTGCCGTAGGTCGGCGAATCGGTGCTGTAACCCGCGACACAGAATGTGTCCGTCGGCTTGGTCGCATCGTTCACGGTGAGCGACAGCGTCGCGTTGGTGCCATTGGTCAGGTTGGTGAACGTGATCGCCGCCGGAGCCGTGTTGTTCGCGAGTGCCGCCGCGGACTGCGAGGCACCGTTGGACACGAGCGTCTTCAGCGCGTTGTCCTTCGCCTGGTTCTGGATGTTCAGGAAGATCGGGATCGCGACCGCGGCAAGGATGCCGAGGATCACGACGACCACGATCAGTTCGATGAGCGAGAAGCCTTCTTCGCCGTGCTCGACACGACGCTGCTTCAGGGCCTGGACGTAATTGCGGATAGTTGCACGCATGACCGTTTCCCTTCAATCGGTTCCGGGCCGGCGCGGAACGCCGGCCCGGACCAGTTCGATCGGTCGATCAGCAGCCGGGGCCCGACTTGAACGCGGACGCAGCGGCGGCGTAGGTCGGCGAACCCCCGCCGAAACCCGCCACGCAGAACGTGTCGACCGGCTTGGTCGCGTCACCCACGGTCAGCGTCAGCGTGACCGGCGGGTTGGTGCCGTTGGTGAGGTTGGTGAACGAGACCGAGGCGGGCACGGTGCCCTGCGCGAGCTGCGACGCGGCCTGCGCAGCGCCGTTCGCCGTGATCGTCTTCAGCGAGTTGTCCTTGGCCTGGTTCTGGATGTTCAGGAAGATCGGAATCGCCACCGCGGCCAGGATGCCGAGGATCACGACGACCACGATCAGCTCGATGAGCGAGAAGCCCTCCT
>CAYLMS010000190.1:0-4163 GCA_964384455.1 uncultured Microbacterium sp.
GCAGCAGCCGCGGCAGCAGCACGGCCCGCAGCCCTGCGCCCGCGAACAGCTCTGCCGAATCGATGGCGAACACCCGCGAGTTGCGTCGTCCGTCGTAGCCGATCACCACCGTGGGCCGGGCGGGCGCCCCGGGCCGGGTGAGCAGGTAGTCGGCCAGTCCCGCGGCCGCCTGCGCCACCAGCACCCGGTTCATCCGGTTCGATCCCGCCCCGAGGGCACCCCGCAGCCCCGCGGTGCCGAACTGCAGGCGGGAGCCGAACCGGTCGCCGAGGTCGGCGCACGCGTCGGGCTCACCCGCCTCGGCCGCCTCGATCAGCGCAGCCAACTCGGCGCGCGTCTGCGGATCGGGGTCCTGAGCCAGCCAGTGCCTGGCGTGCAGCAGCAGGGCGATGCGGTCGTCGTCGCCCGCGGTCACAGTGCCGCCACGATGTCGGCCAGCAGGCGCGAGATGCGCGGCTCCGCCTCGCGGCCGGCCTCCAGCACCTCGGCGTGGCTGAGCGGGGTGGTCTGGATGCCGGCGGCGAGGTTCGTGATCAGCGAGAGGCCGAGCACCGCCATTCCGGCCTGGCGCGCGGCGATCGCCTCGAGTGCCGTCGACATCCCGACGATGTGCCCGCCGATGGTCTTGGCCATCTGCACCTCCGCCGGGGTCTCGTACTGCGGCCCGCGGAACTGGCAGTACACGCCCTCCTCGAGGCTGGGGTCGACGCTGAGTGCGACATCCCGCAGCCGCATCGCGTACAGATCGGTGAGGTCGACGAACGTCGCACCCTCCAGCGGGGAGGCGCCGGTGAGGTTGATGTGATCGCTGATCAGCACCGGCTGGCCCGGCTTCCACGTGTGCTTGATGCCGCCGGCACCGTTGGTCAGCACCATCGTGTGCGCACCCGCCGCGGCGGCCGTGCGCACGCTGTGCACGACGCGGCGCACCCCCCGGCCCTCGTAGAAGTGCGTGCGGGCGCCGATCACCAGCACGTGCCGGCCCTTGGGCGTGCGGATGCTGCGCAGCGTGCCGACGTGGCCGGCGAGCGCAGGCGCGGAGAAGCCGGTCACGTCGGCGGCGGGCACGGTCGCCACCGTCTCGCCGAGCAGCTCCGCGGCCCTGCCCCAGCCGCTGCCGAGGGTGACGGCGATGTCGTGCTGGTCGACGCCGGTGAGGCGGCGCAGATCGTGGGCCGCCTGCGCGGCGACGGCGAGCGGATCGGCGGCGGGGTCATCGAGCAGGTTGTCCATCCCCCCACTCTAGGAACCTGGTGCCATCCGTGGCCACCGGTGCATGCGCGCATCGGTGTCGTGGCGCGGCCGCGGGGGCGGGAGAATGGATGCCATGTCTCAGAGCTTCGAGCGCACCCAGAGCGTCGCCGTGCTCGGCGGCGGCCCCGGCGGCTACGAGGCGGCGCTGGCCGCCGCGCAGCTCGGCGCGCAGGTCACGCTCGTCGAGCGCGCCGGCGTCGGCGGATCGGCCGTGATCACCGACGTCGTGCCGTCGAAATCGCTGATCGCGACGGCCGACGCCGCGGTGGCGATCAGCGAGGCCGCCGACCTGGGCGTGCAGTTCTACGTCAAGGGCGACGACGGCAGGCCGCTGCGGCCCGAGGTGGCGATCAACCTGACCGCCGTCAACAAGCGGCTGCTCACGCTCGCACGGCAGCAGTCCGACGACATGCGCGCGGCGCTGGTGCAGGCCGGGGTGCGCATCATCGCCGGACACGGGCGGCTGGAGGGTCACCACGCGGTCGTCGTATCGACCGGCCCGGGCGGCACCGACTTCGACCGCGTCGAGGCCGCCACGCTCGTGGTGTCGGTGGGTGCTGCGCCACGGCAGCTGCCGACCGCGCAGCCCGACGGCGAGCGCATCCTCACCTGGACGCAGCTGTACGACATGCAGTCGCTGCCCGAGCACCTCATCGTGGTCGGCTCGGGGGTGACCGGGGCCGAGTTCGCGTCGGCCTACATGAACCTGGGCGCGAAGGTCACGCTGGTCTCGAGCCGTGAGCGGGTGCTTCCCGGGGAGGATCCTGACGCGGCCGAGGTGCTGGAGCGGGTGTTCAAGCGGGGCGGGATGACCGTGCTGTCCCGCTCGCGCGCCGACCGGGTCGAGCGCGCGGGCGACGGCGTGCGCGTGCGACTCGCCGACGGCGGCGTCGTGGAGGGCAGCCACTGTCTGATGGCGGTCGGCTCGATCCCGAACACCGCCGACATCGGGCTGGAAAGCGCCGGCGTGCAGCTGAGTTCCTCGGGGCACATCCGGGTGAACCGGGTGGCGCGCACGTCGGTGCCGAACATCTACGCGGCCGGCGACTGCACCACCTTCGTGCCGCTCGCGTCGGTGGCGTCGATGCAGGGCCGCACCGCGATCTTCCACGCACTCGGGGACATCGTCATCCCGCTGGAGCGCAGGCGGATCACCGCGAACATCTTCACCGCCCCCGAGATCGCCACGGTCGGCTGGCAGGAGGCGGATATCGAGGCCGGGCTCATCGACGCGGTGGTGCACAAGCTGCCGCTGTCGGCCAATCCCAGGGCGAAGATGATGGGCATCCGTGACGGATTCGTCAAACTCATCGCCCGCCAGGGCAGCGGCACGATGCTCGGCGGCGTCATCGTCGGGCCGAAGGCGTCGGAGCTGATCTACCCGATCGCGATCGCCATCGAGCGCCGGCTCACCGTGGATCAGCTGTCGCGCGTGTTCGCGGTGTACCCCTCGCTCACCGGCGGCATCACCGATGCGGCCCGCGCGATGCACCTGGTCGACCACACCGCCGACGAGCAGGCCTGACCCGGCGCCCGTCGGCGCCGTGCGCCCGGGCGCCGATTCGGGCCGGGCCTGGACGGGGCCGGGCGCGAAGCTGGGTTGCGCGTGGCGCACCGGGCACGGATTCAGGGCGGGCTCGACCGCGCACAGGGCACGGACTCAGGCTGGATGCTTGTCGGCCGGGCCCGCGCAGCACTGTCGGGGCGGTTCAGCCTGAGTGAGTGCCACCGGGACGGGAGCAGAAGCGGTGCGAGACGCGGCTGGGTGCCCCGGGGCCTTGTTCCGGCCCCGGCTCCGCTACGCGATCAGCAGCAGCTGGTGACCGGCCGACACCGTGGTGCCGGGCTCGGCGTTGATCGAACCGACCACGCCGTCCTTGTGCGCGGCGATCGGCTGCTCCATCTTCATCGCCTCGAGCACGATCACCAGGTCGCCCTTCACGACCTGCTGGCCCTCTTCGACGGCGACCTTGACGATCGTCGCCTGCATCGGCGCCTTCACGGCGTCGCCCGACGCGCCCGCCGTCGCGCTCGCGTCGTGCGACCGGCGCGACGGCGGCACGGCGGCGGGCCTGCCGATCGCCGCGGGGGATGCCACGATCCGATCGGGCAGGCTCACCTCCAGCCGCTTGCCGTCGACCTCCACGACCACCGTGTGCCGCTGCTGCGCCGCGGCGGGCGCTGCGGCTTCGCCGTCCCACGGCGGGATGTCGTTCACGAACTCCGTCTCGATCCACCGGGTGTGCACGCCGAAGCGGCCGTCCGGTGCGGTGAACGCGGGCTCGCGCACCACCTGCCGGTGGAACGGCAGCACGGTGGGCAGCCCCGACACCTCGAACTCGTCGAGCGCGCGGCGCGCGCGCTCGAGCGCCTGCTCGCGGTCGTGCCCGGTCACGATGATCTTCGCGAGCAGCGAGTCGAACGCCCCCGACACGCTGTCGCCGGCCGACACGCCCGAATCGAGCCGCACCCCGGGGCCGCCGAACGTCTTGAACGCGTGGATCGGGCCGGGCTGGGGCAGGAAGCCGCGGCCCGGGTCCTCGCCGTTGATCCGGAACTCGATCGAGTGGCCCACGGGCACCGGGTCGTCGTAGTCGATCAGCCCGCCCGCCGCGATGCGGAACTGCTCGCGCACCAGGTCGATGCCGGTGACCTCCTCCGACACCGGATGCTCCACCTGCAGCCGGGTGTTCACCTCGAGGAACGAGATCGTGCCGTCGGCGCCGATGAGGAATTCGCAGGTGCCCGCACCGACGTAGCCGACCTCGCGCAGGATCGCCTTCGAGGCGTCGTACAGCGTGCGGTTCTGCTCGGCCGACAGGAACGGCGCCGGTGCCTCCTCCACGAGCTTCTGATGCCGCCGCTGCAGCGAGCAGTCGCGCGTGGAGACGACGACGACGTTGCCGTGC
>CAYLMS010000191.1:0-4135 GCA_964384455.1 uncultured Microbacterium sp.
GTCGTCGAGCTGTGAGAGCCGCAGCAGATGGCAGGTCGGGTAGGTCGGCGCGCAGACGATGAACATGGTGAACGACACCGCATGCTCGCTGGACACCGGTTCGCCGTTCCACAGGCCGTCGCGGTGCCGGGTGCCCTCGATCGTGTACGCCCCGGTGCCCGGTGCGATCTGACCCGGCTGAGCCTGCGCCACGGCGTCGGCCCACGCCGCGGGCACAATCACTCGATCGATGATGAGGCGTTGGCGGGTTTCGTGCTTGCGCAGCTCGATCCACGCGTCCCGGGTCGGCAGATACGCCGAGACATCGGACGCCAGGCCGGCCTGTTCGGTGCCGGTCGGGTCACCGGCATCGAGGACGATGGACGTGTAGTCCAGAGGCATCAGCCCGCTCGTGGTGTCCCATCCGAAGATCGCATCCGCGACATTGCGGGCGAACGTCTCCGGGGCAGCGGATCGCACCACCACCGGCAGCCGTAGTGACGACGGTCCCGGCATCGAAGGTGTGGGCGGTGGGGACGATGAAGGCTCCGGGTGCGGGGCGTTGGTGCCGCGTGGACCGGCGATGAGGCCGTAGATGCCGACCCCGGCGAGGATCAACAGCACGACCCCCGCGGCAATCAGCGCGATCAGGCGGCCACGCGAAGGCGACGGAGAGCGAGAGGTCTTCATACCCCTCAGGTGCAACCCCGGCCGCCACAGGCCACGACCTCACACGGCGCGCAGGTGCGGCATCGCTGCAGCCTGCTCACGCGCGGCGCGGAGGTCGCGGGCGAACCGTCGGGTGCCCTCCGCGGTCGCGTAGAACGCTTCGGCTTGCTCGTCGGTGAGCTGTGCGGCGAGTTCGTTGAGGTCGTAGTGCATCCACCAGGAGTCGAGCTCGGCCCAGGTCAGCACGAACGCCCGCACCGCGTACCGAGCCTCCGGTACCGCAGGCGTCGACACCCCGGGCTTCTTCGTCTTCTTCGAGCTGTTCTTCGCCTCGGCCCCCACCCGCGCGAGGGCTTGTTCGGCCAGATCGTGCAGATGAGCATCGCGGGCGGCATCGCCGCTCCGTTCGAGGTCGCGGACACGCTGATACGCCGGATCGACCGGACCACCGGCCCCGATGGCCGCCAGCGCGGCTCGCGCATCGGCACGCAACGCCTCCGGCGTCTCAGGGTCCGCGACGACGCGTTCGAGGTAGCCGATCTGCTCCAGCCGCGTGTACGACGCGGCTCCAGTGACCATCTCCGCGGCCTGCCTGCGCGCATCCCCAGCCGGTGCGGTCATCGGCTCCGCCGATTCGGCGGAGCCGTTCTTCCACCGCGGCTGATACTCGCTCGTGAACTGCCCGGCAGCCTCGCGGCGTGCCGCATCCTCGGCCATCAGCGTCTTGATCTCCCGGTACAGGCCCGCGGCTTCCAGCGGGGTGAGGGTCTTGTGGAGCTGGTTGTCGTCTTGCTCGGCCAGCAGGTGTCCCAACCGGTCCGAGATGGCGGAACGCACCCAGACGTTGACGGTGCGCCAGCCAAGCTGCTTGATCGCTGCAAGCCGCCGCACCCCGCACACCAGCAGCCCGTCCGGGGTGATCGTGATGGGTTGCAGCAGCCCGTCCCGGTCGATGGACGCGGCGAGGGCGTCGAGGTCGCCGAGGTCGCGCCGGTGCCGGTGGCCGACCTGGATCGAATCGACCGTCCGATCGAGTTCGATGTGCCCCGTCGCCGTGGTCATCACGCACCCCGCCGCCCGGCTCCCGTGCGGGGTGCGGCCTGGCTGATGGTCGCCACGAGCCCGTCATCGCCCAGCAGGCTGGGCAGGCTTTCGCCGATCAGGAGGCGCAGCAGGATGCCTCGGCCCTCGCCGGTCGCCGCGTAGCCCGGAGTGGTGCGTCCCAGCAGTACCCGCAGCAGCACCGTCCACGAGGCGGCGGGGACATCGAGCAGGGCGCGGGCGTGCCGGTCGCGGCGCAGCGCCTCGTAGGTGGCGGTGCGTGATCCGATTCGGGCGAGGGCTTCGCAGACGTGCTCGATCGCTGGGCGGGCGGTGCCCTCGGGCCAGCCCAGCAGCATGAACAACAAGATCGCGTCTTCCACCGCCCCGGTCACCGACCTTGGCTCGCCCTCATCTACTTCGACGTCGTCGTGGTGGGGGTCGGTGACGTGGAATGCCGGATGGTAGTCCGACAGGGTGTTCTCTCGTTCGGAGAGGCGTTCGGGGTCGTGGAAGCAGGACACGTGTGGACGCCGGGCCTGATGCACCGAGCACAGAAGTCCTTGGCCGCGTTCTTCGGCGATGCAGGTGATCCGAACCGCGTGCGTGACGACCGCCCAGGGGTCGTCGGCCTCGCGGGCGGCGCGGGTACGCATCACGTCGAACGCCGCTGACGCGGCCTCCCATGGGTCCAGGCCGTGCTTGCGCGCCAACGGCGCGTACTTGTCCGCGGCGTAGGTCATCAGCTCGGCGGCGACCGGGTCGTGCTCCCACGCTCCGGGGGCGGCGTCGTGGAGCCGGTGCAGCAGGGTGCGCAGGCCCTCGCGGCTGGTGTAGTCCTCACCCGAGGGGTCGGTCGCAGTCGTTGTCGTCGTGGTCATGGTCGAGGCACCTCCTGGCAGGCAGGTGCGCCGGTCGCTCCTGGCGACCGTCACCCCGCCGTCCTGGGTGTCCATGACCCATCACCACCCCGGGCTACCTCGTCCCGACCCCGGACCGTGCCGGACTCTCGACGTGTTGGCCGCGACGACCGAACGCGGACACGGGCGGCAACCGCTTTGCCCGCTCCGATACCGACCGCGCCCGCGCAGCGACGGTGGAACGGAACCGGCGGCCCTGCTCGGCGTTGAACTCGATCCCGCGCCCTGCGAGATTCCCGCTGGAACGGACCAGTAGATCGGTAGGGCGCACCCACTCCACGCCCCGGCCGCGCACCCGATTCAGCCGCCTCTGAAGCTCATCTCGGCGGGCGGCCTCCTGCTTGACCGCATCCGGCGTCGCCGCCCGCTCGGCTGTCTCGGTCTCAGGCTTCTTGGCCTGTTCGGGTTCGATACGGCGGAGTGGTTGCTCCCGGATCAGGTCGTCGGTGCTCATAGTGTTGCTCACTCCGTGGATGGCGTAGAGGTCGGTTGCTTTGGCTCTTCGGGTTGGTGCGCGTCGGCGAACCAGCGGCCCACGGTCGAGGGATGTACACCGAGCGACCGGGCGATCTTCTTGTTCGACCATCCGGACTCGCGAAGTCCCGCTGCCCGCTTACGTCGGCCCACCGCACGCTCAGGCATCGATGAGGTGGCCTCCCGCGTGCCGGCCTGGATGACGGTCAGCGGTGCTTCAACAACATGCACAGACGCCACGGAGTCGTCGGCATGCTCGGCTGGTTCAGCGGGGCGGGCGCGGGTGAGGATGACGGTGAGGTGCGTGATCGCGAGCAGCACGACAGGTGGCACCGCCGCGACGGAAGCGGCCAGCCCTGCGGGGACGTCCGCGTCGGCCGAGACAACTGCGTGCAGCGAGTTCGCCGTCACCGACACCGCCGCCGAGCCAGCGAGCAGCGTCCACGGATACCAGGCGACCCGCTCCCCGCCGAGCGCGACGACCGCGACCGTGGACACCACGATCACGCCGTCCACGATCAGCGGCCACGCCCAGGCTTGTCCGTCGCCGATCCCGGACCGGCGCGCCAAATCCGCGAGCGAGGTGAACGACAGCCAGAACGCGCCCGCGGCGATGAACACCGTGCCGGCCACCGAGGTGATGACCGCCCACTGGCGGCCTGGCCACGCCCTCACGAGAGCCCCCGGGCCCGCACCCGCTGCCGAGCGACACTAGGCGCAGCAGGATCTGCGCGGTCGTCTCGGATCGCGATCGCGTGAACGCGGCGATAGGCGCTGTCGACAGTCCGGACGATCTCACGCTCCTCGAAGCCAGGCTGCACCGCAGCCGTCACCAGCACCTCCCGTGCGTCCGCGAGGGGGACATCGTTCTCCGCCAAGCGGCACGCCGCCCAGAACAATGAACGATTCCGTTCACCCTCGCGCTGCCGGCTGACCCACAACGCCAACCGCTCCGCCTCGACGGCCGTGTCGCGCATGACCGCGGCTGACGGTCTCGGCGGGGTGGCGCGTGGTGGGGTGAGGAAGTCCCGCAGCCGCAGCGCGTCCACTGG
>CAYLMS010000192.1:0-4096 GCA_964384455.1 uncultured Microbacterium sp.
ACCCGTGCGAGAACAGTGTCGCCGCATTGCGCGGGCGATCGGCGTCGACGACGAGCACCCGGGTGATCGACCTGCCCAGATTGAGCGCCGCCGACAGTCCCGCCGGCCCGCCGCCGACGACGAGCACGTCGTACGGCAGCCGCGGCTCCGCCTCGGTCACGGCGCGAGCACCGCGCCGCGCGCGAGGGCGACCTGCTCGTCGCGATCGACCACCTTCACCCGCTCGCGGCGATGCCGGTGCGCATCGCCGAGGGCGCGCTCGTGCGCATCCAGGGCCAGCCACCCCGGCCACGTGGTGTAGGCGACCTCCCGCTGGTCGAGCAGCTCGGACACGTCGTCGCCGACGATGGGTTCGGTCAGCAGCCCCGCGGCGGCATCGGCGACGAGATGCGCGATCGTCTCCATGGCATCGGACTTCGTGTGCCCGATCAGTCCGACCGGGCCGCGCTTGATCCAGCCGGTGGCGTAGAGTCCTGGGCCGACCCGCCCCTCGACGTTGGGCACCACGCCCCGCGCGGCGTCGAACGGCGCGTCGACGACCGGCGAGCCGAAGTAGCCGACGGCGCGATACACCTGCTGCACCGCGTACTCGCGCACCTCGTCGGTGGCGACTGCTGCGCCGTCCACGAGCCGGGTGCGGGCGAACCGCACCCCCTCGACCCGATCCGTGCCGAGCACGGCGAGGGGGGTGTGCCAGAAGTGCAGGTGCAGCCGCCGTGACGCGCCCGTGCTGCCGCGCTCGCGCCACGACTGGAACGTGCGCAGCATCACCTTGAGCTGATTGCTGGTCGCGGCCGCAGCATCCACCCCCGCGAAGTCCTCGTCGTCGAGCACGATGTCCACATCGCGCACCTCGCCGAGCTCGCGCAGCTCGATCGGGGTGAACTTCACGTCGGCGGGCCCGCGCCGGCCGAACACGTGCACGTCGGTGACCGCGGAGCATTCGAGCGCGCCCAGCACGTTGTCTGGCACCTCGGTGGTGCGCAGATCCACCGCGTGCTTGGCCAGCACCCGCGCGACATCGAGCGCGACGTTGCCGTTGCCGATCACCGCCACCGCGCGCGCGTCGAGCGGCCAGTCGCGCGGCACGTCGGGGTGGCCGTCGTACCAGGCGACGAAGTCGGCGGCGCCGAACGATCCGGGCAGGCCGACGCCGGGCAGCGCGAGGCGCGCATCGCGGATGGCGCCGGTCGCGAGGATCACCGCGTGGTAGCGCTCGTGCAGCTCGCCGAGCGCCACATCGCGGCCCACCTCGACATTGCCGAGGAAGCGCGTGGTGCCCGCGTCGAGCATCTCGTGCAACGACGTGACGATGCCCTTGATGCGGGGATGGTCGGGAGCGACGCCGTAGCGGATCAGCCCGTACGGCGCCGGCAGCGATTCGAACAGGTCGATCGCGACAGCTCCGCCGGCTGCGGCGACGGCGTTGGTGAGGATGTTGCCTGCGTACACGCCGGCGGGGCCGGCGCCGACGATCGCGACGCGCAGACGGGGGAGCGGGGAGGTCACAGCGAGGCGGCCTTTCTGTCGTCGGGGCGCACGGGCGACCCGGAGGGGAGGGATGCGGCGAGCCGGACGACGTCGCCGACGACGGTGACCGCGGGGGAGCGCACGGCGCGCTCGGCGGCCAGCCGGGCGATCGTGCCCAGCGTGCCTGCGGTGATGCGCTGGCGGCCGCTCGCGCCGTCCTCCACGACGGCGACGGGGCAGTCCGCTCCGCGCCGCCCGGCCGCGAGCGCGCGCGCCGAGGCGGCGAGGGTGGCGACGCCCATCAGCAGCACGACCGTGTGCTCGCCGCCGCCCGGCAGCTCGCTGAGCTGCTCGTGGGCGGTGACCACGGTGAATCCGGCCGCGACGCCGCGGTGCGTGACGGGGATGCCGGCGAGCGCGGGCACCGCGACGGCGCTGGTCACCCCTGGCACCACCTCGACGTCGATCCCGGCGGCCACGCACGCGCCGGCCTCCTCGCCGCCGCGGCCGAACACGTACGGGTCGCCGCCCTTGAGCCGCACCACGTCGCGGCCCGCGCCCGCGAGCCGCACGAGCAGCGCGGTGATCTCGTGCTGCGGCACGGCGTGGTGGCCCGGACGCTTGCCGACGTCGACGATCTCGGCGCCGAGGCTCACCCCGTCGGCGGCGAGACCGTCGAGCACGTCGCGCGCGCCGAGGCGGTCGGCGACGATCACGTCGGCGCGCTCGAGCGCGCGCAGCCCGCGCAGGGTCAGCAGCCCCGCGTCGCCGGGTCCGGCGCCGACGAGCGTCACCCGGCCGGTCATCGGGCCGGCTCCAGCAGCAGTCCCCGCCGGCGCAGCAGGCGCCGCTCGAACGGCGCGAACACGACGAGCTCGACGAGGATGCCGATCACCAGGATCACGACGATCGTGGCCAGCACCGCCGAGATGTCGGCCAGCTGCCGTGAGGTGTCGAGCAGGGTGCCCAGCCCGAAGCCCATCGTGCCGCCGACGGTGATGATCTCGGCCGCCATCAGTGATCGCCACGAGAACGCCCAGCCCTGCTTGAGTCCGGCGACGTAGCCGGGCAGGGCCGCCGGCAGCACGACCAGGAGCGCGAGCTGCGGTCCGCGCGCGCCCAGCACCGTGCCGATGCGCCGCAGCTGCGGCGGAACCTGCGACACCCCCGCGATCAGGCCGTTCACGATCGAGGGGATGGCGCCCATCAGCACCACGAAGTAGGCGGTGGCGTCGGTGAGCCCGAACCAGAGGATCGCGGCAGGCACCCACGCGACCGAGGGCAGCACCTGCAGCCCCGAGATGATCGGCCCGACGGCACGGCGCAGCACCCCGACCTCCGCCAGTAGCAGGCCGATCGGGGTGGCGACCAGCGCGGCGATGGCGAAGCCCAGCACGCCGCGCTCGAGGCTGGTCGCGATGGCCGTCGGCAGCCGCCCCGAGGTCCAGGCGTCGCCGAGCGCGGCGACCACGTCGGCGGGAGCCGGTACGATGTCGGGCCGGGGCTGGGCCAGCACGACGTACAGCTGCCAGCTCGCGATCAGCGCGAGCACGAACAGCACGGGCGGCAGCACGCTGCGGCGCAGGCGCTGGACGGCCCGCACCGGGGGTGCGGCATCCGTCTGCAGCTCGTCGAGGGCTGCGAGGGTGCGCGCCTCGTCGGCCGCGACGGCGGTCTCAGGCGGCATTGCGGCGCAACTCCTTGCGCAGCAGGTCGGTGATCTGCTGCTCGAGCACGGCATGGTCGGCGCCGGCCGTGCGCCACTGACCCGCCACCCGGCCGGGGCGGCTCGACAGCAGCACGACCCGCTGGCCCAGCCGGGCGGCTTCGCGCACGTTGTGGGTGACGAACAGGATGGTGCGTCCGGTCGCCCGCCACACCCGGGCGAGCTCGTCGTGCAGCGCGTCGCGGGTGATGGCGTCGAGCGCCGCGAACGGCTCATCCATCAGCAGCACCGAGGGATCGTGCGCGAGCGCGCGCGCCAGGGCGACGCGCTGGCGCATGCCGCCCGACAGCTCGTGCGGCCGCTTGTCGCCGGCATCCGCGAGCGACACGACTTCCAGCAGGTCCTGTGCCCGTTCCGCGCGCTCGGCGCGCGGCAGTCCGTGCAGGCGTAGCGCCAGCTCGACGTTGCGCCGGGCGGTGAGCCACGGCAGCAGCGCCGACTCCTGGAACATGAACGCCGCCGCGGGGGCGTCGATCGTGCCCGTCGAGGGGGCGTCGAGGCCGGCGACGAGGTTGAGCAGGGTGGACTTGCCGCATCCCGACGCGCCGAGCAGGCAGACGAACTCGCCTGGAGCGAGCTCGAGGTCGATGTCCTCGAGCACTGCGGGCCCGGCGCCGTAGCGCTTGCCGACCCGGCGCAGCCGGATCGCCGCTGGGCGCTCGGGCGACGCCGGCGCGGCCGGAGCCGCCAGGTCGAAGCTCGGCGCGAGGCGGGCGTCGGTCGCCGTGGCCGGCTCCGCCGTGCTCGGCCGGGCTGCGCGCGCGCTCACTGCAGCCCCAGCCCGGCCGCCGAAACGGGCGACGCTCCGTCGGCGCGCAGCAGCCGGTTGAGCAGCCGCAGATCGAACAGCCCGTCGATCGAGCCCCTCTTCTGCGTGCCCGCGTCGAGTCCGTGCCGCAC
>CAYLMS010000193.1:0-4093 GCA_964384455.1 uncultured Microbacterium sp.
ACGCGACTCACGTGTCGCCGATCACCTGTCGCCTATGTCCTGAACCCAGGCACCCCATCCTCCGCCCTTGTTCCGCCTAGAATAATCCGGGTTCGCGGCCGCCGCGAGGGGGCGTGCGCCCGTGCTCTGCGTAAAGTGTGCCGATGATGCAATTGGCGAAGCAGTCATTGACGGGAGTCGTGCTGCGATCGTTCGCCGCCAGTCCTCGATTGCGAATCGACCATTTCTCGATCGTGTTCGACCGCGCGATGACTCGGTGGGGTGGCTCCGCACGTTCGGACGTCGACGGCGAGGTTCTGGCAGAGTCCGCGTTTACCGGCGTCGCCGACCAACCCGTTCTGCTCTGGGATGCACAGCTTCCAGCAGCGGCTGGTGATCCTGTCGAATGGTTCAGTGGGAACGAATTCAAGGCTCCACCGCCACCTACGGAAATCGACGTCACCAGGTCTGCACCATTGGCGGACGAGGACTTCTGGCCCACGATCGACACCCTTGGCGGACGAATGTGGGAGAAGACCATCGAATCAGCCGCAACGCTCCTCGCGAAGCGCGACGAAGAATTCATCATGCGTTGGGCTCAGACGGCGGCACTCAAGGCCCTCGAGCTGTCGGACGTCTTGGAGCGCGCCGCGATCGCCGCCCATTTCGAGCTCCACGCGATCGGCGCGGTTCTCGGAAAAGGGGCGACATGCTTTCGCCATGTCATGGGGAACCCCGAGGCGTTCGACCCTCGATGGATGTCAGACAACTCACCGCAGGTGATCTGGCTCGGTGCTCACGCTCTCACCCGGCGGACACGAGTCGACCGTTTGCTGCGAACGAGCTTCACCGAAAGGCACCACCGGATCCTCAAGGCGCAGCGGGCCGCGGTCGCCGAGTATCAGCGGATCAATGGCATCGCCCCCGCGCCGCCGGAGTCATCCTTCCGTGCAACGCGCGCGGTGGTCAGCGGCGACGGCGAACTTCGCGAAAGGCTCATGTTGATTCCGGGCGACAATCTAGCGCTCGCATTGGAGGATGATGCTGCGCGTGCCGCGCTCACTTCCGACGGAAGCACGCTCGTTGCCGGACCGGAGTTCAGACATCGCCTGAGTGTCGGACTTTGGGGCGGTACCGTGTTCTCGATCAAGCGCAGAACGAGCCTCCCGGTCGGCGATTACATCGACCGCTACATCACCAGGCCGGACTGACCTACCTACATCGGCGGCAGAAGCTCAACAGGCACTTTGCAGTGTCACACCGCCGATCGGTTGTGATGTCTGGGCTGCGGACTAGATGATCGTCTGCGATCGCGTCGCACGTCGGCGGCGCTAACTTGTCATCACCGACGGCCTGATGTGTCGTCGCGCAGGTGGCTTCGGGCGCGATCAGGCCAAATCCGGTGACCGAGCCATCCAGTTGACGAACGCTGGTTCGGTTCGGTGATACTTGAGGCGTGCAGGTACCCGAGCGACCCTCGGATCTGCTGGGCCCGCTCCCGCAGGTCGGCGCGTTCCAGCGCAGAAGGGTGCGGCGCACAGCCGCAGCCGTCGCCGCCATGGCGGTCGTGTGCGTCGTGGTAGTCGTTGCGGACGTGCTCGCGCAGGGCGTCGCCGTCGCTTTCGGACCCGACACTCCGGTCCGGGTGCCGATCCTCGCGTTCCTTGCCGCGCTCATCTTGTGGCCCGTGGTGTGGTCGGCGATCTTCCGCGCACCGCAGTATGGGATCACGCTCACCGACGAAGCGATCATCGTTCGATCGTGGTGGCGAACGCGCGCCATCGCGCGCAAGGACGTGTCTGCGGCGAGGCCATTGCTGGCAGAGATGCGCATCAGCGACGGATTCTTTTCGGGTCAGGGCGCGGACGCCGCACCCTTCGCGATCTGGCTATGGCCGCGGGATCCCGCACGCGGCCCGCGACAGATCGGCGTGTCGACCGGGAGTTGGGACGTCACCGCCACCGGAGCTCGTCGCATCAACGGCTGGCTCGGTGTCGATATCGAACTCAGGGAACCCACTCCCGGCGTCTGACCCGACTCAGACCGCACGCGCTGCACCGCACCGACCGACGGGCGAGTCCCCCGTGTCGAGAACCATCGGCGCGACGAGGCACCCCGCACCGCGCGATGTCTCGTCGTGCAGGCGGCTTCTCGCCGACGGATGCCGCGGCCGGCGCGGTGCGCGTGACCGACGCGAACGGCTACGGCCCACGCTGAGCGCGCAGGCGGTCCTGCGCCACTCGCGCCGTCAGCCGTCGCGAATTGTGGCGAACAGGTCTCGGTCGGTGTCGAACGACGAGTCGTCGTCCCCATCGTGAGCGATGACACTCTGCGTGCTGGCCGGTGGCTTGACACCGCCCGCGCCTTCCAGCACATCCCAACGGCCGACATGCGCGATCTCTCTCGAGGCCGCGGCAGCATCGGCGACGGCGATGGATGCGTCTTCCTCAGTGTCGTCGACCCATGCTTGCGCGTAGGCCGCTGACCGCGCCGCGGTGCGGCACTCCACGCTGAGTGGTACATTATTCGGTACCAGTTAGGAAGGCTCGAATGAGCGCAATCACTGCCACCGAGGCTCGCAAGGGCCTGTTCGGGCTCATTCAGCGTGTCAACGACGACCACTCCGCCGTCGAGGTCGTGTCGAAGCACGGCAACGCGATCATCATGTCGAAAGACGACTACGACGCGATTACCGAAACCGCGTACCTGTTGCGTAACCCGGCGAACGCTGAGCGCCTGCTCGAGGCCATCGAACGCGCCCGCCGTAGCGAGTTCGAGCAGCACGACCTCCTTGACGCGTGACCCGCGTACTCGCGTTCGACCCCCACGGGTGGGAGGACTACGTGTACTGGCAGACCCAGGACCGCAGGACTCTCAAGCGGATCAACGTGCTGATCGCCGACATCCTCCGCGACCCGTTTGCGGGCATCGGCAAGCCCGAGCCACTGCGACACGTGCTCACCGGTGCGTGGTCGCGCCGCATCAACGACGCCGACCGGCTCGTCTACTACGTCAGCGACGACCGCATCATCATCCTCCAGGCGCGCGACCACTACTGAGCCAAGCCTCTCGAGTTGGCCAATGCTGGGACCGAGCACTGGCGATTGCGCGGGAAAGCGGCCCCACACAGATCTAGTCCAACGCGAGTTCGAATCCCCCATCCTCCGCCGAAGCACATCTCCGACCCGCGTGGCCGGTACTGCGGCTGCCACCGGCACATGGCACCAGGCATTTCGAGGCATCCGAGACTTTCCGACGGATGTCGTCGTCATCACCCGCCGGTGACGTCGACGCGCGCCGGCAATCGCGCGGCGCGCCAGCGGCCACCGCCCCAGCCACGCCACCGGTGAGCCACGCCCCCGGCCGGAGCTGCTCAGTCGCGCGAGGTCGCGTTCACGGTGCCGGAGCGTTCCTGCCCACTCAGGCGTGCGATGGCGGCCATGATGCGCTCCGTGATCTCGCGACGCGCCTTGCCGTCAGGCACGCCATCGAGGTCGGCGAGGTCGAGCGGCTCTCCGAAGCGCACCTCGACGCGCGACCTGCCCGGCAGCAGATGGCTCAGCGGCGTGGCGGCACCGGTGCCGATCAACCCGACTGGCACGACCACGGCGCCCGTATCGCGAGCCATCCAGGCCGCGCCGCCGTGCCCCTCATGCAGCTTGCCGTCGCGTGAGCGGGTTCCCTCGGGGAACACGGCGAATACGCTCCCGGCCCGCAGGATGCCGCTGCCCGCGTCGAGCGCGGCCCTCGCATCGCGACCGGTCGCGCGGTGCACCGGCACGCCGCCGATCGACGCGAAGAACCAGCGCTTGAAGCGACCCAGCATCCCGGAGCCGGCGAAGTACGACGACTTGATGAGGAACTGCACGGGGCGGGCCGCCGAGGTCGGGATGATGAGCGTGTCGAGCGACGAAAGATGGTTGCTCGCCAGCAGCACCGGCCCGCGTTCAGGCACGTTCGAGCGGCCCACGATGCGGGGCCGGTACATGAGCCAGAACAGCGGGCGAAGGACAGCCCGCCCCACGAAATAGACGGCACCCGGCCGCGGTGCTGGAGCTGAGCTCGGCGGAGTGGGCGCTGTCACCTCGCCACACTATCCGTCGTGGCGGGGCCC
>CAYLMS010000194.1:0-4074 GCA_964384455.1 uncultured Microbacterium sp.
CGCCGCCGCTCATGCGCCCGCCGGGGCGGTCGGGCATCTCGCCCAGGTTGGGGAACAGCCGGTAGAGGTGCTCGGGAGTCCAGGTCGGCGCGTCGCTGCCGTGGTGGCGTGGCAACCGCACGGGCCGCGAGGTCGACCAGGAGGGCGCCCTCGGCTCCGATGACCTCACCGAACTGCTGCGCGGCGATGGTGAGCACGGCGGGTTCGAGCAGGCCGTCAGTGCACCCGCCGCGCCGGATGCCGCGACCGTCGTGCTCGCCGACGTGCAGGCGGCGGCCGCCGCCCTGCAGGGCGCGGGCAGCGGGCTGCTCGACGACGACGGCGCCGATCCCGACGTGCTGCCTGGGCTGTCAGGCTTCGGCACCGAGCGCGACGGGGCCGCGCCGGTGCGCCCGGCCGCGCCCTATCGGCTGCCCAGCGCATCCGCGCTCGCGGCCGGGTCGCCGCACCGGGCGAGGTCGGAGGCCAACGACGTCGTCGTGCGGCAGATCACGGGCGTACTCGAGCAGTTCCAGGTCGACGCGCGGGTCACCGGCTTCTCGCGCGGGCCGACGGTCACCCAGTACGAGATCGAGCTGGGCCCGGGGGTCAAGGTCGAGCGCATCACGGCATTGACCAACAACATCGCCTACGCGGTGGCATCCAACGAGGTGCGCATCATCGCGCCCATCCCGGGCAAGAGCGCGATCGGCGTGGAGATCCCCAACGCCGACCGCGAGATCGTCACCCTCGGCGACGTGCTGCGCTCGCCCACCGCCGTGCAGGCGACGCATCCGATGACCATCGGCATCGGCAAGGATGTCGCCGGCGGCTACGTCGTGGCGAACCTCGCCAAGATGCCGCACCTGCTGGTGGCCGGATTGACCGGCTCGGGCAAGTCGAGCTTCGTCAACTCGATGATCACGAGCCTGCTGATGCGGGCGACGCCCGCACAGGTGCGCATGGTGCTGGTCGACCCCAAGCGGGTCGAGCTCACCAGCTACGCCGGGGTGCCGCACCTGATCACCCCCATCATCACGAACCCCAAGAAGGCGGCCGAGGCGCTGCAATGGGTCGTGAAAGAGATGGACATGCGCTACGACGACCTGGCGTCGTTCGGCTTCAAGCACATCGACGCGTTCAACCAGGCCGTCACCGCGGGGCAGCTCGAGCTGCCGCCAGGCAGCGAGCGGGTGCTCAAGCCCTACCCGTATCTGCTGGTCGTGGTCGACGAGCTCGCCGATCTGATGATCGTCGCCCCGCGGGATGTCGAAGACTCGATCGTGCGGATCACCCAGCTGGCCCGGGCCAGCGGCATCCACCTCGTGCTCGCCACCCAGCGCCCCTCGGTCGACGTGGTCACCGGCCTCATCAAGGCCAACGTGCCGTCGCGGCTCGCATTCGCCGTGGCCAGCGTCACCGACTCGCGTGTCATCCTCGACCAGCCCGGAGCCGACCGCCTCGTCGGTCAGGGCGACGGATTGTTCCTGCCCATGGGTGCGTCCAAGGCGATGCGCGTGCAGGGCGCCTGGGTCAGCGAGCACGAGATCGAGAAGGTCGTGGCGCACGTCACGAAGCAGGCGCGGCCCGAATACCGCCCCGACGTGCAGGCCGAGGCGCAGCGCAAGGAGGTCGACGCCGACATCGGCGACGATCTGGAGCTGCTGCTCGCCGCGGCCGAGCTGGTGGTGTCGACGCAGTTCGGGTCGACGTCGATGCTGCAGCGCAAGCTGCGGGTCGGCTTCGCGAAGGCGGGCCGGCTGATGGACCTGCTGGAATCGCGCGAGATCGTCGGCCCGTCGGAGGGGTCCAAGGCGCGCGACGTGCTGGTGACGGCCGAGCAGCTGCCCGCGGTGCTGGCCAGGCTGCGCGGCGAGGACGCCGAGCCGGCCACCGACGAGCGATACGCCGGCGACCCGGTCGAGCGGCAGTTCGACGGCTATCCGGTGGAGCCCGACGAGCCCGACGAGGATGCCTGGGGCCTGACCGGGCGCGGCTGAGGCCTGGGACAATCAGTCATGGCCGTGCCACGTCAACTGCCCAACGCGATCACGATCGTGCGCATCCTGTGCGCCCCGGTGTTCCTCGCGCTGCTGCTCGCCGACGCCGGTGCGGGCGGGCCGCTGCGCTGGTGGGCGGCGGCGTTGTTCATCGTCGCGATCGCCACCGACGGCATCGACGGATATCTCGCCCGCAGGCACGACATCGTCACCGACCTCGGCAAGCTGCTCGACCCGATCGCCGACAAGGCGCTCACCGGCTGCGCCTTCGTGGGCCTGTCGATCCTCGGCGAGCTGTGGTGGTGGGTCACGATCCTCGTGCTGGTGCGCGAAGTCGGCATCACCATGTACCGCTTCGCCGTCGTGAGCGATCACGTGCTGGCCGCCGCCTGGATGGGCAAACTCAAGACGGTGGCGCAGGCCGTCGCGCTCGCACTGTGGCTGCTGCCGCTGACGTCGGTGCTCGGCGCCTGGTTCTTCTGGGTCGACGTCGTCGTGATGACCGTGGCGGTGGCGCTCACGGTCGCCAGCGGGGTGGACTACGTCGCGAGCGAACTGCGGGCCGCGCGCGCCGCGCGCGCCGCGCGCCGGGATGCCGTGTGAGCGAGGCCGCACACCTGCTCGCGCTGCTCGAAGAGCGGGGCTGGACGATCGGTCTCGCCGAGTCGCTCACCGGCGGCCTGCTCACCTCGGCGCTGGTCGACGTGCCCGGCGCATCGGCCAGTGTGCGCGGCGGGGTGGTCGCGTACGCCACCGACCTCAAGCACTCGTTGCTGCGGGTGGATGCGGCGTTGCTGGCGGAGCACGGGCCCGTGCATCCGCTGGTCGCGGCGCAGCTGGCCACGGGCGTGCGCGACCTGCTCGGCCGTCACGGGCAGCCGTGCGAGGTCGGGCTGGCCACCACAGGCGTCGCCGGCCCCGACCCCGTCGACGGACAGCCTGTCGGCACCGTGCACCTGGGCCTTGCCACACCGCACGGAACGCGCGTCGAATCGCTCCTGCTGCACGGCGACCGGCAGGCCATCCGCAGCGCGACCGTCGAGGCGGCGCTGGCGCTAGCCTGCGCGGCGCTGTGAGCCGCGGCATCCTGGCGTGCGCCCGGCCGTCGCGCCACGGAATAGCAGCCGCGGCGCACAGGTTGCACACCGTGATTCCCAGCAATCGCAGAGTGCCGGGGATTAGATTGAGTCATACGGGTGCTGTACTGTTACTCACCCGGACAGCCGCAGACAGTTGTGAGGAGGGCCCGCGATGATCCTGGTTCGTCAAGAGATCGGCGACGTCCTGCGCGACCTCCGGCTGCAGAAGGGGCGCACGCTGCGCCAGGTGGCCGGCCGCGCGAGCGTGGCGCTCGGCTACCTCAGCGAGGTCGAGCGCGGCCAGAAGGAGGCCTCCAGCGAGATCCTCGCCTCGGTCGCCGAGGCGCTCGATGTGCCGATCTCGATGATCATGCGCGAGGTGGGCGACCGCATCTCGGTGCTCGAGGGCCTGCAGCCCATCCCCGACGTCGTGCCCGACGAGCTGGTCGCCGCGGTCGACGCCGAACTGTCGCTGCGCTGACGCGCCGTGCGCAGGTCTGAGTTCGAGCGCGCTGTCGCGCGCGAGTTCGGGATGCGCGGCGACGCGCTGATCGCCGACCTCGTGCTGCCGCAATGCGGCGACCGAACGGCCGTGCAGGCGCTGGCGGCGGGTGTGCCGCCGCGAGAGGTGTGGCTGGCGCTGTGCATCGCCACCGACGTGCCGCCCGAGCGCAGGCACGGTGCGGGCCGGTGGGAGCCGCGCCGGCGCTGACGGATGCCTGCGCACTGGGCGTGTCGCATCGAACGTCTGTTCTATGCAGCGTAGTCTCCTGCACACGAGGTGCTGAATGGCTGGCTTTCCACAGCCCGGGCGGAACACCGGACCGATGTCGCAGGTCCCGCCTAGCGTGGCAACCGTCACGCAGCAGCTCGCGCCTTGTCGCTCATCCGCACCGCCCGGTGCCGGGGCGGCGACAGCCTACAGGCGACGGAAACCGGGGCGGCCTGCCGTCGACGGAGAGAGTGCAGGAGGAGCACATATGCCATCACCCGCTGACCGCGAGAAGGCCCTGGAG